>JBEULM010000035.1 GCA_041287335.1 Hydrogenobacter sp. | reverse complement strand
TATAATCAGTTTGGCACCATTTTCCAGGATCACGATCTTCTCCCTGTGTTTTTCCACACTTTTTGGTAGGTATGCAGGATCATTATCTCTTTTAGCAAACGTAACTTCCGCAGATGAAAGTCCGTATTTGGCAGGATCTCTCATAAGCAAAAGAACAGCAAAGAAGGCAGGCACATAATTTCTTGTCTCTACAGGAAGCATATCTTTTGTTATCCAAAAATCCACACCAGCGGTTCTCACCTTTACACAGCTCTCACCGCAGTTGTAACCTGCTAAAGCAAGTTCCCAGCTCCCAAACATGCTGTAGAGGTCTTTCAGGTATCTGATGGCAGCCTGAGTGGACTTTATCACGTCAAACCTCTCGTCTACTTGATCGTCCACCCTAAGCCCGTATCTCCTCGCTGTTGAAGGGATAAACTGCCACAAACCTGCAGCTCCGGATCTTGATACAGCCAAAGGGTTAAAGCCACTCTCGATAACAGGAAGCAAGGAAAGTTCAGATGGAAGCCCACTTTTTTCAATGATGGGTTTTATAATAGGTAGATAGTACTCAGCCCTTTTAAGAGTCTTCTCAAGGTAAGGCTTGTTCTCTAAAAAGTAGGAGATGTATTTCTTTATTTCCTCACGGTCGGGTACTGGTATCCCGAAATTTTTCGCTTCAGAGGCGATGAACTTCTCTTCTTCCTCTGAGAAAGAAAAGCTACCTTTTTTAACGAGCTGTATTGTGTCAGCACTTTTGGGCATAACAGCTTGCTTTACCGCTTGCGTACAAGAACATAAAAAAGCGCAAATTATTACTGTCCCTATCCCCCTTCTCATAGGAATAATTATAAGCCGTGCTATAATTAAAACTATGTACTACTTTTTACTTTTGATATTTGTGTTTATTGCCTTGATGCTTATTGTTGTTGTGCTTCTTCAAAGAAGCAGAGGGGACGTAGGAACCGCTTTTGGCGGTATGGGACAGGGTGTTTTCGGTCCTGGTGGTGTGGACACCATACTTACCAAAATCACTTACTGGCTTGGTTTTTCCTTTATGTTTGTAGCGATACTTCTGCCGCTTACGCATCCGTCAAAGAAAAGCTCACTTATAAAAGATGAAGGTGGAAGAGCTTCTGAAAAGACCCAGCAGAGTGTCCCTACGAAACAGACAACTCCTTCTGGCTCACCTACTGAAACTAAAACCAAGTGAGATATACCTCATTTCGGACATGGAGGTATCTAAAGAGGTGGAGGATGAATACCTCAAATCCCTTTCCCTACTTGAAGAGGGTTATCCGCTTCAGTATCTTCTGGGTGAGTGGGATTTTTACGGGAGAACCTTCAAGGTAGAAGAAGGTGTGCTTATACCCAGGTCCGAAACGGAAATTCTCGTAGAGAAGGTCCTTGAAAGAATACCTTTTGATGAGGAGCGAATAGGGTTTGAAATAGGCGTGGGTACAGGCTGTATATCCATAACGCTCCTATTGGAAAGGAGTAAACTCATTATGTATGGAGATGACATTCAGGACAAAGCTATAGAGTTAGCGAGAACCAACGCAAAAATTCATAAAGTTGAGAACAGATTCATACTCAAGAAAGGAAACATGTTTGAACCTGTAGAAGGTATGGTCTTTGACTTTGTTGTGTCTAATCCACCTTACATTCCAGAAAGCGAGTGGGAAAAACTACCAAGAGGTGTTAGGCTTGAGGGTAGAGTTTCCCTGATAGGTGGTAAATATGGGTACGAATTTTACGAAAGATTTGGGAAGGATATAAAAAGATTTTTGAAGGAGGGGGGATTTTTTGCCCTTGAGATAGGACACGATCAGGGAAAAGTTCTTAAAGAGCTTTTCTTGAAGGAGGGTTTTTCTGTTGAGATCTTTAAGGATTATGGCGGTCAAGATAGGGTGATGGTAGGATGGAAACTGTAGGTTTTTTACTTGGCGTAGTGTTCTTTATAATACTTGAGGGTATTTTCGCAGGAGCTGAGATAGCGCTGGTAAGTACGGACAGGAGTAAGGTGCTTGCCCTTTACAGAAAGACAGGTTACAAATTTTTGAAGGATTTTCATGAAAATCCGGAAGAGTACGTAACACTTTCCATGCTCGGTTATACGGTGAGCATTGTTTTCGCTTCCACCTTTTACACTCTCATGGTAATCACCCTATCAGGATACCTACCTTACATAAGAGGTTACGAGATTTTCTTTTCCCTGACATTAGTTCTTTTTACTTTGACCTTCGGTGAGCTTATACCAAAAAGTCTTTTTCAAAAACACTCAGACAAACTGCTAATACCGAGTTTATGGTACCTCAGTAAGTTGAAGATGCTTACCCTTCCATTGCTCATCTCCTCAAAGAAGGTAAGCAGATCAATAACGGAATTTTTCAGAAAGAGATATTCGGAAAAGATCAGCAGGCTTGATATCATAAAGCTCCTTGAAGAGATAGAACTTCAGGAGAGCAAGATAAAGATAGCTGTTAAGCTTCTTAAACTTAAAGAAAGTACTGTTTCTGAGATAGTAAAACCCATCTATGAAGTGGTTATGATAGATGAGTTCTCCACGGTTGGACACGCCCTCCGCAGAATGAAGGAGACAGGTTTTACCAAACTTCCTGTTTATAGAAAGCGGGTTGATGATATAACAGGTTACGTGGACATGCTGGATATTATGGATAACCTACCCTCCAGTCCCATAAGAGAGTTTATAAAACCGCTCTGCATCTTTTCCGAGTATACCCCTCTGCAAGATATTCTTGATACATTCAGAAGAGGTAGCGCTCGGATGGGTCTTGTGGTGGATGAGAGAGGCATCATTTTAGGTATAGTCACTTTTGATGATATAGTAAGGGAGATATTGGGTCAGATAGGAGATAGCTTTGCACAACCTGAAGAGCCTGTAAAAGAGATAGAGAAGGACAAATGGATAGTAGATGGAATGCTTGATAAACACGAATTTGAGAAGATAGCAGATATAAGGTTTCCCGACGGACCATTCTTAACCTTGGGTGGCTTTATAATATACCAACTGAAGAGGATACCCCAAAAGGGAGAAGAAGTATTCTGTTGTGGACTTAAGTTTTTAGTTCTACAATCTGATGGAAGAAAGGTGAAAAAGCTCATGGTGGAAAAACATGTACAGGGGCAGGAGACTCAAAGAGATACCTAAGGAACTAAGACCTAGGGAGAAAATGAAAAACATAGGTTCGCATGTGTTATCCGATGAAGAGCTTCTCGCACTACTTTTAGGATCAGGTACAAAAGATGAAGATGTACTTTCCCTCTCAAGGAGGATACTCAAGCTTGGCTGGGATAAGCTCAAGGGTATGGGAGTAAATGAACTTATAAAAGAGTTAAAAGGGATAGGAGAAGCGAAAGCTTGCCAGATAAAAGCTCTCATAGAACTGAGTAAACGCATGTATGAACCTCACGCGCAGATAGTCATGAATACACCTGAGGATGTTTATAACTTTTTGAGGGACAAAATGGACAATAGGAGGGAACACCTTTGGGCTTTGTACCTTACCCCTTCCAACACCCTTATAGATTACGAGCTGGTGGCTATAGGCAAGATGAATTCGGTCTTTGCGGATCCGAAAGACATCCTTTACGGAGCTGTGCGTACAGCTTGTCACTCAATAATATTAGCTCACACTCATCCCGGAGGTGAACATAAACCCTCAAAAGCCGATGTAGAATTTACCCAAAGGATGAAGAAGGCTTGCCAGCTTTTAGGATTTGAACTTCTTGATCACATCATACTCACTAAAAAGGGCTATTTTTCCATGAAAGAGAGGGAGGTGTTGTAAATGGATATAAAAGTACTTATAGACTGTTGGAAAGCGTGTTGTTACGTATCTGCAGGTATGATATATTTGTACGACAATCCCTTACTTAAAGAACCGCTCAAAAAGGAACATATCAAAAGGAGGCTTTTGGGACATTGGGGTGCAAGCCCGGGTATAAGTCTCGCATATATCCACACGAGCGTCATTGTTAAGAAGCATGATCTTAACTGCATATTTATACCCGGACCCGGACACGGAGCGCCAGGCTTTATAGCACCCGTGTATCTTGAAGGAACTCTCAGCGAATATTATCCTCAGTTCAGTCAGGACGAAGATGGTTTGAGAAATCTCTTCAGATCTTTTTCCTTTCCGGGAGGGTTTGGAAGTCATTGCACTCCGGAAGTACCCGGCTCAATACAGGAGGGAGGTGAACTGGGCTATAGCCTTTCGCATGCATTCGGAGCGGTTTTTGACAATCCTGATCTTATAGCTGTGACGCTCGTAGGAGACGGTGAAGCAGAAACTGGACCTTTGGCTACTGCGTGGCACTGCAATAAGTTTTTAAATCCAGTAAGAGATGGAGCTGTACTTCCTATACTTTTGTTGAACGGATACAAGATAAATAACCCTTCCTTGCTCGCTCGCGTAGAGCAAGACGAGCTTTTGAATCTTTTCAGAGGTTATGGATATGAGCCGAAGGTAGTACAAGGCAAAGAGGAGTGGGAGGTGCATGAAGCTATGTACGAGTATATGAAATTGAGTATAGAAAAGATATTGAGCGTATGGGATGATGCGAGAGCTTCAAAAAAACCTTTCAGACCAAGGTGGCCAATGATAATACTAAAAATTCCCAAGGGTTGGACAGCTCCAAAAGAGGTGGACGGGCATTATGTAGAAGGCTATTGGAGATCGCATCAAGTTCCTATAACGGATGTGAGACAGAACGAGGCACACCTGAAAATTTTAGAAGAATGGCTTAAAAGCTATCAGCCTGAGAAACTTTTTGACGATAAGGGAAGACTCAGAGAGGATCTAAGGCTTATATTTCCACAGGGCAAGAGAAGGTTGGGTGCCAACCCTCACGCTAACGGAGGTCTTTTGAGGATACCCCTTAAACTACCGAATCTTAAGGGGTTTTCTGTTGAAGTAAAAGAGCCAGCAAAGGTTTATTATGAAAACACGAAACCTCTTGGAAGATTTCTGAAGGAGGTTCTTCGGGCAAATCCAGAAAACTTTCGCGTATTTGGACCTGACGAAACCTACTCTAACAGACTCTATGAAGTTTTTGAATTTGGTAAAACCTGGATGGCAAAAATTCTTCCTGAAGATGAGGACGAAGGTTATCTCAGTCCTTTTGGCAGAACCGTGGAGATGCTTTCAGAACATACCGTCGAAGGTATGCTTGAGGGTTACATACTTACAGGAAGACACGGCATACTCAACACTTATGAAGGCTTTGCTCCTATAGTTTCATCGATGGTTAATCAGTTCGGTAAATGGCTTGATATATCCTCGGATGTGCAGTGGAGGATGCCTCTGTCTTCTCTCAACCTTTTACTTACATCCGTTGTGTGGAGACAAGATCATAACGGCTTTACACATCAAGATCCTGGCTTTATAAACGCTATAGTGGACAAGTGGCCCAATGTGGTAAGGCTTTACTTTCCACCTGATGCTAACACTTTGCTTTGTATCATGTGGCAATGTTTGCAAAGCACAAGCAGGATAAATATTATCGTTGTGGACAAACAGAAACACCCACAATATCTTGACATTGAAAATGCTCTCAGGCATGTAGAGAAGGGTATAGGTATATGGGACTTTGCAAGCAATCATGTAGAAGAAGAGCCTGACGTTGTTATAGCGAGCTGTGGTGACATACCAACAAAGGAAGCAATATATGCCTCTTTGATACTCAAAGATGCCTTTCCGGATCTGAAAATAAGGTTCGTTAATGTGGTCAATCTCTTCCGCCTGACCCCTAACACGGAGCATCCTGACGGACTGACAGACAGGGACTTTGATTCATACTTCAGTAAGGATAAGCCTGTAATATTTAACTTTCATGGATACCCCTGGTTGATACATAGGCTCACTTACAGAAGAACAAATCATCCAAACCTTCACGTGAGAGGCTACAGGGAAAACAGAAAGATAGGTATAGATTCTACTTATCTCACATCTTTCCTAAAGGGTAGAGGTGGTATCACCACCCCTTTGCAGCTCGCTATACTGAATCAGATAGACAGGTTTAGCATAGCTATGGATGTAATAGAGAGGGTGCCCAAACTCCAGGGTAAGGGTGGAAGTTTTAAAGATAAGCTCAAGAGTATGCAGATAGAAGCTCTTGAGTATGCGTACACATACGGGATTGATAAGCCGGAGTTTGAAGGGTGATGAAGAATGTACTCACTCTAAATTACGGCAGTTCATCACTCAAGTACTCCCTCTTTAAAGGTTTAAAAAGGTTAGATTATGGTGCTATAAGGATTAAAGGCATACAAGAGTGCAAAGAATCGGTGAGTTTAATCTTAAAGAAATTGGAAAGGATAGATATGATAGCCCACAGGGTGGTTCACGGTATGGAACACGATTCTCCTATGCTGATTGACAGGATAGGATTTGAATTGTTAAAGAAACTCGCTGTTTTAGATCCTCTCCACAACACGCTCGCTCTTGCGGGTATTGAAACGTGCATGAAAGATCTTCCAGGCATTCCTCAATACGCTATCTTTGATACATCCTTTTATAAAGAGCTTCCCATTATTTCAAAGATCTACGCTTTACCAATTGATCTTTACGAAAAAGGTATAAGAAGATACGGTTTTCATGGCATATCCTATTCTTATTTGTTGAAAAAAAGTGCCAAACTCCTAAGGAAAGATGCCAACAGTGTCAACCTTGTGATGCTTCATCTTGGGAGTGGAGCGAGCATATGTGCCGTGCAAGAAGGTAAACCTGTAGACACCTCTATGGGAATGACGCCTTTAGAGGGTTTGGTTATGTCCACCAGAGCGGGAGATCTCGATCCGGGAATCATCCTTCACTTTCTAAAGGAAGGTAAAAGTCTTCAGGAAGTTGAGAGAGTTCTATATGAAGAGTGTGGGATAAAGGGGCTTACTGGTACTTCGGATATGCGCCAGGTGATAGAAAGTGCCAAAGAAGGCGACAAAAAAGCAAAACTCGCACTTGATCTTTATATCTACAGAATAAAAAAGTACATAGGAGCTTATTATGCAATACTCCCAAAGCTTGATGCGTTGATCTTCTCCGGTGGAGTTGGTGAGAACAGTCCTGAGGTGAGAGAACTCGCATGTGAAGGGCTTGAAAAACTTGGTATAATTATAGATAAAGAGATGAATCGCAGAAATCAACTTCCGTTATGTGTGAGTCACAAAAGAAGCAAAGTCAAGATATTCGTTATAAAAACTGATGAAGAGCTTGAGATGGTAGAACAACTAAGAGATGCAATAAAGGGATGAAGGTGATGCCTCTTATTTTAGATGGTAAAGCCCTTTCGGAAAGTATTAGAGTTGAGATAAGTTCTTACGTAGAGAGAATAACCTCAAAAGGTTACAGAGAGCCGAGTCTTGCGGTAATTCTCGTAGGTGATGATCCCGCAAGTCATATATATGTGAAAAACAAAAGGAAAGCTTGCGAAAGAGTAGGGATAAGATCACTCTTTTTCCACCTCCCTCAAAACACCACAACTCCCGAATTACTCGATCTTATAGCTTCACTTAACAGCGATGAAAATGTGGATGGTATACTCGTCCAGCTTCCACTACCAACACACATATCCCAGCAAGAGATTATACTGTCAGTATCTCCCAAAAAAGACGTAGATGGTTTTCACCCAGAAAATATGGGAAAGCTCGTTGCCCGTATAGAGGGAGGCTTTATTCCATGTACACCTTTAGGTATAGATTTGCTTTTGAAACACTACGGGATTGACCCAAAAGGTAAAGATGTTGTTATAGTAGGTGCTGGATTCATAGTAGGTAGACCATTGGCTCTCTTGATGCTTTGGAGAGATGCCACTGTTTGCGTGTGTCATATACACACAAAGGATATATCAATATACACTAAAAAAGCTGATATACTCATATCCGCAACAGGTGTACCTCATCTTATAAAGGAAGATATGGTAAAAGAAGGTGCTGTCGTTATAGATGTGGGAATATCAAAGTTAGATAACAAGGTTACAGGAGATGTAGACTTTGAGAGAGTAAAAGACAAGGTTTATGCTATAACTCCTGTGCCGGGAGGCGTTGGACCGATGACGGTAACAGCCCTACTTCTTAACACGTTGCAGGCTTATAAGCAAAACATGGATTTGAAAGATGAAAGTTTTTGACGATTATGCCTTCAAATACGATGAGTGGTACGAAAAGCCTTTTGGAAAGTCAGCGTACAGTTTGGAACTTGAGTGTTTAAAGAACCTGCATATACAAGTGGATAGTTCTTTAGAGATAGGGGTGGGGAGCGGTCGTTTTGCCAGTATGCTTGGGATAAAGTACGGTGTGGATACATCCAAAAGACTTCTCAAGATAGCCCTTACAAGAGGGGTGCGCTCAATAGTAGCCAAAGCCGAGTCCCTTCCTTTCAAGGATATGGTTTTTGATGAAGCCTTGATAGTTGTTTCCCTTTGCTTTTTTGAAGATCCTACAGCTTCTCTCAGAGAGGCTCACAGGATATTAAAAGATAGAGGCATCTTGCTTCTGGGTCTTGTGCTTTCCGAAAGCCCTTGGGCTGACTTTTATAAAGAGAAAGCGAAAAAAGGACATCCCATTTACACTCACGCAAAGTTTTACTCTTATCCTCAGCTTATTACTATGCTCAAGAGCGTTGGTTTCAAGCTTGACAGAATTTATACAACCCTTTTTGAGGACCCTCAGGACGAAAAACCAATAGAGAACAGGAAAATACTTGATGGGTTTCATCCCAAAGGTGGTTTCTTTTGTGTGAGAGCTTTAAAACTATCTCTTTAACTCTTTTAGCTCTCTCGCAGCTGCATAAAGTATAGCTTCAGCAACTACCTGCCCATTAACGGTAGCTCTGCCCTTCATCTTAGATAGTGTTTTTTTTAGAGATATAACCTCCAGTTCCATTATGAGTTGATCCCCCGGATATACGGGCTTTTTAAATCTCGCTTCGTCAATACCTGCAAAAACTACGGCGTACTTACCTATTTCTAAACCCAAGGACTTTATCATAAGTATACCCCCTACTTGCGCCATAGCTTCAAGAATGTAGACGCCGGGCATAAGAGGAAATCCGGGAAAGTGTCCTTGAAAGTAAGGTTCGTTAACTGAAACGTTCTTTAAGCCAACGATCCTCTTACCTAATTCCAGCTCAAGTATCCTGTCAGCTAAAAGTAGTGGATATCTGTGAGGTAGAATTTCCATTATCTCTCTTATATCCATCATTACATCAATTATAAAGCTTGTTCATAAAAATTTCATCTTTTTGGCATATAATTAAAACCCAACTTTATTTGGAGGTAGAGGTATGAAGAAGATCCTCTTGAGCGGAGTTTTGAGTCTTGCTCTTCTTGCATCTTGTCAGAAGAAGGCTGAAGAAACACAGCCTGCACAAGAACAACCAGCTCAACAGCCCGCACAAGAGCAACCAGCTAAGCAGCCTGCACAGCCACCTGCAGGACAGGAGCAACAACCTGCGCAACCTTCAGGTGAACAAAAACCTGCAGAGCAGAAGTCTCAAGGGCCTGCTAAGGATATGACCGCTTTGGCTCAACAAAAAGGCTGTTTCGCATGTCATGATATAAATACAAAAAAAGTTGGACCAGCTTATAAGGATGTAGCCAAGAAGTTTGCAGGACAACCAGGTGCGGTTGACGAACTTGCCAAGCGTATAAAGAACGGAGGAGTAGGTACATGGGGTCAGGTGCCAATGCCACCTCAGAATGTCACCGACGAGGAGGCAAAGGAGTTAGCGCAGTGGATCCTCTCTCTCAAGTGAGGGAGTATTTCAAAAGTTTTATAGATATTCAGTTTAAAAAGCCTGTGGAGGTGTCCCGATCTTATCTCAGGGACATACTCCTCTTTTTCCTTTTTGTAGAATACTTTGGACTTGATAACCCCTTAGGTGTTTACACCATTGACCTTTATCCCCACTTAATGGAAGAATTTCATATTTGGCACAGGAGCTTAGGCATTGAAAAAACCCCCTTTGACTTTCTGCCGTGCTGTTAAGGGTTGTGCTTTTCGGAGGGAAAGGTGGTGTCGGTAAAAGCACTTTAGCGTGCGCAACAGCTCTAAAGCTTGCTAAAGAAGGTAAAACTCTGTTAATTTCTATAGATCCTGCTCACTCTCTTTCGGGTATATTGCAAACACAGATAGGTAAGCATTTATCTCAAATAAAGGAAAATCTTTTTGCAATTGAATTACTTGCGGAGGATCTTGTTGAAAATTATGCAAATAAGGTACTTTCAGCGTTGGGTGAGATGCTACCATCTTTAAAGTCAGGTCTTGAAGAATACGCCAAGCATTTAAAACACTCTCCCACAGCTTTGGAGACTGCTGTACTTGACCGACTTGCTGATTACTTTAATGAAGACTTTCTGTTTGTGGTGATTGATAGCGCACCTACCGGACAAATGTTGAGGCTCTTTCAAACTTTGAAGACAGTAAGAGGGTGGTTTTCCTTTCTTGAAAAGTTGGCAAAAGAAAGGGAGAAGGTGGAAACCTTTATGGGAAGGGAGGATAGAGTTCTTAAACTTATGAAGATGAGGAGAGAAAAAGTGGAAAGGCTCGCAAATATTTTAATGGAAAAAGGGATAATCTTTGCTGTTGCTAACGAAGATCCACTCTCCATTGATGAAGCTGTTGAGCTTGAACGCCAACTTTTAGGTTTTAAAGTATATAGAGTTATGAACAAATACAAATCGGAAGGGAGAGATTTTCTAAAGGTGAAGCATCTGGAAAAACCTTACGGAATTGAAAAGCTCTCTTTGCTCAATATAGAGGATCTTTTACGAGTTATTGAGGTATAATTATTCCTATGGCTGGTCATAGTCATTGGGCACAGATAAAACATAAAAAAGCTAAGATAGATGCTCAAAGGGGTAAGATATTTAGCAAACTAATAAGAGAGATAACTGTAGCTGTTAGGGAAGGGGGTCCAAATCCGGAAACAAACTCAAGGCTTAGAACTGCAATAGAGAATGCGAGAAAGGTGAATATGCCTATGGAGACTATAGAAAGAGCCATCAAGAAGGGATCTGGTGAACTCGGTGGTGAGACGTATGAAGAGGTGGTGTATGAAGGGTACGGTCCGGGAGGTGCAGCTATAATGGTTATCACCGCTACGGATAACAGAAACAGAACAACCGCAGAAGTAAGACATGTTTTCTCCAAGTATGGAGGGAACCTGGGTTCTTCCGGTTGTGTATCGTACATGTTTGAGAAGGTCGGATATATGGAAATTCCTAAGGATGCTTTGTCCGAAGAGGAACTTTACGAAAAGGCTATAGAGGCTGGAGCTGAGGATATACAAGTAGGTGAAACATCTTACATAGTCTATACTAAGCCAGAACTCTTATATACCGTTAAAGACTACCTCTCCAAATGGAATATTCCCGTAGAAAATGCAAACATAAATTACAAACCGATAAGCAGTGTGCAGATAACGGATCCGGAAACCGCCAAAAGACTGCTCAAACTTCTTGATGCTTTGGATGATCTTGACGATGTGCAAATGGTTATATCTAACTTTGATATACCGGAAGAAGTTCTTAAAGCATCAGCATGAAGCCTATATACACTCAAGGAGCGCCAAATCCGGTAGGTCCTTATTCACAGGCTATAGTAAGCGGGAATTTTCTATTTCTTTCCGGTCAGATAGGTATAGATCCGCAGACAGGTAAACTGAAGGATACTTTTGAAGAGCAAGTAATACAGATATTTAAAAATGTGGATGAGATATTGAAGTGTGCAGGTGCAACGAGGCAAAATGTGGTTAAAGTTGTGGTTTATATGACTGATCTTTCGCTCTTTCCTCTACTAAATGCGCTGTACGAGGATTTTTTCCGTGATATAGATGTAAAACCGGCAAGAACTACCATAGGTGTGAGCGCTCTACCTTTAGGCGCTTATGTTGAGATAGATATCACCGCTGTCTTAGGGCAGGGAAAAGTATAACCTCTCTTATGGAATCCACATCTGCAAGGATCATAACGAGTCTGTCTATGCCTATACCTTCTCCAGCAGTCGGAGGCATACCGTATTCCAAGGCTGTGATGAAATCTTCATCCATCTGCATGGCTTCTTCATCCCCCATCTCCTTCTCTTTTAGCTGTTCAAGAAACCTTTCCTTTTGCTCAATGGGATCGTTAAGCTCCGTGTATGCGTTAGCTATCTCTTTACCAGCTACGAAAAGTTCAAACCTTTCAACCAGATCGGGATCTTCTCTGTGAGTTTTAGCTAAAGGTGAGAGGATTCTCGGAAAATCTATCACAAATACAGGACCTATAAGTTCATCCTCTACAAGGATATCAAACACCTTGTCAAGTAGCTTAGCGTGGGTAAGCTGTTGAGCCTTTGGTACTCCAATCTCCTGCGCAAGCCTTCTAAGTCCTTCCACATCTTTTGTAAAAAACTCCTTGTCTTTACCCGTCTTTTCCGAAAGCAAGTCAAAGTACTTGAAGACTTTGTAAGGGGGTGTAAAATCAATGGTAATACCTTGATAGCTCAACTTAAGAGTTCCGAATAGTTTTTCAAGAAGGTAGGAAAAAAGTTCTTGGGTAAATTTCATCAGGTCTTTATAGTCCCAGTAAGCACAGTAAAATTCAAGCATGGTAAATTCGGGATTGTGTGTGGTATCTACACCCTCGTTTCTGAAGTTTTTACCAAGCTCGTAAACTCTGTTGAATCCTCCAACCACAAGCCTTTTAAGATAAAGTTCAGGTGCTATTCTCAAATAAAGGTTCTGTTCAAGGTAATTATGATAAGTTATAAAGGGTTTGGCATTTGCACCTGAGGCAACACTTTGTAGTATGGGAGTCTCCACTTCTATAAAGCCCCTTTCATTAAAAAAAATTCTTATTTCGGAAAGGAGTCTGCTCCTAAGCAGTGTTATCCGGCGAGCCTTTTCGTTAGATATGAGGTCAAGGTATCTCTGTCTGTATCTAAGCTCTATATCTTTGAGACCATGCCACTTTTCAGGTAAAGGATGTAAGCTTTTGGCAAGCATCTTAAAATCTTCAACCTCAACAGTAAGTTCTCCGGTACTTGTCCTAAATAGCTTACCTATAACTCCCACAATATCTCCTAAATCAAAAAGATCATCAAAGAGGCTGAACTTGTCCTCTCCCAGAATATCCCTCTTTAAGTATATCTGTATCTTTCCAGTAGCGTCCTGAATGTGTCCAAATATAGCTTTTCCCATGCTTCTGAGAGACACAAGTCTTCCAGCGAGCCTCACCTCATAAAAGCCAGGATCAAAATCGTAGGTTTCCTTTATTTCCCGTATATTTTTAGTCTGATCTTGTGAAGGCTCGGCATCCAAAAGGGTTAACTTACCTTCGTATCTTACAAGTTTGCCTTTTAGACTGCAGGCTTCCCCCTGTTTTAGATTGTGCCGGGTGATGACAAGTATTTCAACGCCTTCAGCATCAGCTATCCTTACCAAATAACCTTCATCCACCTTAGATACTCTCTTAACTTGACCTTTTATGCTGACTTGCTCTTCATTTGGGTCCCTTTCAAACATCCGCCTTATATTTCCTATAAAATCGCTTACTTCAAATTTATGGGGATAAGGATCCCCAAGCTCTTTTAACTTCTCAAGTTTTTTGAGTCTCTCCTGTTCCATTCCTTAGCTTATCTTACAATAAACTGGCTCAAATATCAAGAGGAATATTATGGTGCTGTTAAAATCTTAATTTATGAAGAGAGTACTTGTTTGGGGACTGGGTATTAGTGGTAAATCAGCCGTAGAGCTTTTAAAGGTAAAAGGCTTTGAAGTTTACGCTGGAGATGACAAAAATGAAGTTAGTTTCAGGGATTATCTGGATATTGTGGATACGGTAGTTTTGTCACCGGGTATACCTCCGCGTCATCCTCTTTGGATAGAGGCGAACAAAAAAGGCTTGGAAGTGATAGGTGAGATGGAGTTAGCTTACAGGTTTTTTAAAGGTAGATTGATAGCAATTACCGGAACAGATGGAAAGTCTACCGTCACGAGGATGACTTACTTGATTCTAAAAAAGCACTTTGGAAACGTTCAAGAGGGAGGAAATACAGGTGTGGCTTTTTCCCAAATAGTCCTAAAAGATCCCTCATGTCTGGCTGTTCTTGAGGTATCTTCTTTCCAAGGAAAGACCCTCAAAAGTTTCAGACCAAATGGGGGTGCTTTTCTTAACTTTGCTAAAGACCACCTTGATTGGCACGAATCACTCGAGGACTACCTTCAAAGTAAGTACAACATATTCAGAAATCAGCTGGAGGAGGATTTTGCAGTACTTTACTCAAGGCAGGAGGAAGTTATTAACACTCCTACAAAAGCTAAGAAATATCTTTTTAGTACAAAAGATGCCGATGGTTTTTTAAAGGAAGGTAAAGCTTACTTCATGGGTGAAGAGCTTTTTGAGGTTGAAAAACTAAAGATTTTCGGACATCACAACTACAGAAATGCTCTTGCAAGCGCCATAATAGCGAAGCTTATGGGTGTGTCATCGGAAACTGTGAGGGAGACCCTTTACGAATTCCCCGGACTTCCCTTAAGGCTTGAGTTTTTAGGTGAATGGAACGGAGTTAAAGTATTTAACGACTCAAAAGCTACTACCGTCAATGCTTTGGAGTCTGCGCTCAAAAGTATGCCTGACAAAAGCGTTATACTCATTGCTGGAGGAAGAGACAAAGGCGGAGACTTTGAAAGTATATACGACCTTGTGGTCCAAAAAGTTAGAATAGCTATACTGATAGGTGAAGCTAAGGATAAGATCTTTCAAGCCTGGAGAGGATCCACCGTGCTTGAGAAGGCTGAAAGTTTGGAGGAAGCTGTCAAAATGGCAAAGGCTTATTCCCAGAAAGGAGATGTGATCCTATTTTCTCCCGCATGTGCTTCCTTTGACATGTTTAAGGATTATATAGAAAGAGGAGAACGCTTCAGGGAGTTGATCTACTCTCTATTTGAGTAAGTCTTACAAGTACGAGTTTCATCATTTGTAACATGGATAATGGGTCAGTTGCAGTAATTAAATTGCCATCTTCTTCAACAGGATTTCCTGTATATACAGCCCCTGCATTTTCAAGATCATCTTTGATAGCATGGAATCCAGTAACTTTTTTACCTTTTACCACCTTAGCCGAGATCAAAACCCACGGGCCGTGACATACGCAAGCCACAAGTTTTTCATTCTGCAAATGCTTTCTCACCATACTTAGAACTTCCGGATATCTCCTGAGTTTGTCAGGTGCGTATCCACCGGGTACAAAGAGGCAATCAAATAGCCTCCCATTTACATCACGAAAAGTTGCGTCTGGTCTAAAGATCATACCCTTCTTTCCTCTGTAATCTTTGCTTTCAGGTGCTACGGAGATCACTTCAAAACCTTCTTCCTTAAAGCGCATATAAGGATACAAAAACTCTGTATCTTCCACAAGTTCCTCAAGTAATACACACACGCTTTTCATACGTAAATTCCCATCCTTCTTGCAAGCTCTTTGAGTCTTTCAATCCTCTTCTCCGTTGATGGATGCGTGGAGAAAAGCTCCCATATCCCTTCTCCGGATAGAGGATTCTCTATAAAAAGGTGAGCTGTGCCTTGATTGACCTCTGCAGGGATCTGGTAAACATAGTTGTGGATCTTTTCTAAAGCTCTTGCAAGAGCGAGAGGATCTCCACTTATCTTTGCGCCCGTTTCGTCAGCAAGGTACTCCCTCGATCGGGATATAGCCATCTGTATGATCATAGCTATTATGGGTGTGAGAATTATAAGAAGGAGACTACCTATTAAACTTGCCCATCCTCCTCTATTTTCCTCATCTCTACCTCCTCCAAAGATGAGCATCCACTGAAACATGTTTATCAAGTAAGATATAGCACCTGCAATGGTTGCAGCCATAGTGGCAACCAGAACATCCCTGTTTTTTATGTGTCCAAGTTCGTGAGCCAAAACACCTCTCAATTCATCTTCGTTAAGAAGGTGTAGAATACCGGATGTCACAGCTACGGCAGCATGTCCAGGTCCTCTACCAGTGGCAAAAGCATTAGGCTGTTCCATGGGAACCAAATATATGGGGGGTTTAGGGATGCCAGCCCTGTTTGCCAGATCTTCCACTATTCGGTGAAGCCACGGAGCCTCTTCGTAACTTATTTCTTTCGCACCGTACATGGAAAGTACTATCTTATCCGAAAACCAGTATGCTATAAAGTTCATAATTCCGGCGAGAATCAAAGCTATCGTCATACCCGTTTTTCCACCTATGAGATGTCCAACAAAAAGAAAAAGACCAGTAAGTATTCCGAGCAATATAACTGTCCTGAACATATATCCCATCTTTTTATCCTCCGGTGGTAGACTTGAAATTCCTTTAGATATCAATATATTTATAAAGCAGGAAGATGTCAAGTGCAGAAAAGTTAGAAGAGAGAGTAGATTTGGGAAGTTTTGATGAAAGTTTTTACGCAGTGGTAGGTCGGGGAGACGAAAACCTCAAGTACTTTTCTCAGCTATTTGATGTAAAAGTCTTTGCAAGAGGAACGGAGATAACGATAAGAGGTGAGGAAGAAAAGGTTAAACAAGCTTACGAATTTATAAGGGGAATAATAAAGGAGCTTAAATCCCATCCTATGACAGCACAGGAAGTAAGGGAAAGGGCTAAAGAGTATGTAAGTAAAAGGGAAATTCTTCAGTTAGAGGATAAGGAAAACATAATCTTCTTAACGCACAGAAGAAAAGCTATACTTCCAAAAACGCACACTCAAAAGATATATGTAGATGCCATAAAAAATAATGACATAGTGTTCGGTATAGGACCTGCTGGTACTGGAAAAACTTACTTAGCGATGGCTATGGCACTTGCTCACCTAAAAGAAAACAAAGTTAACAAGATAATACTTACGAGACCTGCGGTTGAAGCTGGAGAAAAGCTGGGTTTTCTGCCAGGTGGGATAGCCGAAAAGGTTGATCCTTACCTAAGACCCCTTTACGATGCCCTTTACGATATGGTGGACTACGATAAGGCGAGCTATATGTTGGAAAGGAACATCATAGAGATAGCCCCTTTGGCTTTTATGAGGGGCAGAACCTTAAACGATGCCTTTATAATTCTTGATGAAGCTCAAAACTCAACAAAAGAGCAAATGAAGATGTTTCTGACACGCATAGGTTTCGGTTCAAAGGTTGTCATAACTGGGGACATAACGCAGATAGACCTCCCCAAAAGGGAACACTCGGGACTTGTAGAAGCCGTGAAGGTACTTCAAAACATAGAAGGGATCGGCTTTGTTTGGTTTACCGAAGATGATGTGGTAAGACATCCCATAGTTGCGAGGATAATAAAGGCTTATGAGGAGTTTGAGAGATCAAAAGAGGAACAGGATACAGATAAGACTGCACAAGAGAGGGATTATAAAGAGGAAGTGGATTGAAGAGATCACTTACCGCATTGCCGAGCTTTTGGATCTTGAAAAAGTAGAGGTAAGTGTGTATTTGACGGATGATAAAACAATACGTGAGCTAAACAGAGCTTATAGGGAAAAGGACAAACCTACAGACGTTCTTTCCTTCCCCATAAGTGAAGAGGTAGGTGGATGGACCGTATTGGGAGACATAGTTATATCCGTTGATACAGCCAAAAGACAGGCAGAATATATGGGTCACCCACTTGAAGAAGAGATAAAAAGGCTTTTGGTACACGGTTTTTTGCATCTTCTGGGATACGATCATGAGTTGGGCAAAGAAGAAGAGAGAGAGTTTTTTAAGCTTGAGGAAGGTATACTTTCCAGCCTTTGAGGATAAAGATCATCACTTTTCCAAAACGGAGTATATATTTTAATCTCCATGTTTGTCCTTGATATTAAGAGGGATGAAGCTATAAGGGAAGAACAGATTAAGGTTTTGCAAGAGGAGATAAGAAAGCTCGCGAAGGAAAAGAACGCTGTGATACTTGCCCACTATTACCAAAGACCCGAAGTACAAGATATTGCGGACTTTATAGGTGATTCCTTGGATCTTTCTCGCAAGGCAAATCAAACCGATGCGGATCTAATAGTCTTTTGCGGGGTGCGTTTCATGTGCGAGACCGCAAAGATATTGAATCCCACAAAGAAAGTGTTGCATCCGAATCCCGAGTCTGGATGTCCTATGGCTGACATGATTACCGCTAAGGACGTTATCCGGTTAAAGGAACAGCATCCGGATGGTGAAGTGGTAGCGTATGTTAATACTAATGCTGAGGTAAAAGCTGTATCAGATGTGTGCGTAACTTCCGCAAACGCCGTTAAAGTTGTACAAAAGCTTCAAAGTAATAAGATAATCTTTATTCCCGATCAAGCGCTTGGAAACTGGGTAAAAAAACACGTTCCAGAAAAGGAGTTTATAATATGGCAAGGTTTTTGTCCGCCACACTTTGAATTTACAGCGAGGGAAGTATTAAAACTCAAAGAACAATATCCTGATGCCAAAGTAGCTGTGCATCCAGAATGTCATCAAAAAGTTATAGATTTGGCAGACTTTGTAGGCTCCACATCTCAAATAATTAACTATGCAACCACATGCGACGCGCAGAAGGTTATAGTAATAACTGAAGTAGGACTAAAGTACACACTCATGAAGAGAAATCCTAACAAAGAGTATATATTTCCAGAATCCATGAATTACTGCGGAAGTGTCTACTGTTGTACTATGAAGGCTATAACTCTGTCTAAGGTTTATGAGACATTAAAAGATGAGCTTAATGAAGTTATCCTGCCAGAAGATATAATTGATAGGGCAAAGAGACCTCTCCTGAGAATGTTGGAATTGTCATGAGGATAGTACGCCGTAAAACACGCCAGATACAAGTAGGTTGGGTAAAAGTTGGGGGTGATGCACCCGTAGTGGTGCAGTCTATGACATCCACAAAAACGCGTAATGTTAATGAAACGCTTGACCAGATAAACCGTCTTTTTAAGGCTGGATGTGAGCTTATAAGGGTTGCAGTTCCTCATGAGGAAGATGTTGAAGCGCTTTCTGAAATAGTCAAAAATTCACCTATGCCAGTTATAGCGGACATACACTTTGCACCTTCCTATGCCTTCAAATCTATGGAAAAGGGTGTTCACGGTATAAGGATAAATCCGGGCAACATAGGAAAGGAAGAGATCGTCAGGGAAATAGTTGAGGAAGCAAAAAGAAGAGGTATCGCAATAAGGATAGGTGTAAACTCCGGATCTTTAGAGAAGGATCTTCTTGATAAATACGGATATCCGTGCGCTGAAGCACTTTTTGAAAGTGCCATGCGCTGGTCTGAAAAGTTGGAAAGTTGGGGCTTTTACAACTTCAAGGTGTCCATTAAAGGATCGGATGTGCTTGAGAACGTACAAGCGAACAGACTCTATGCTCAGCACACAGATATACCTTTGCATATAGGTATAACCGAAGCTGGTATGGGGCAGGCAGGTGTGGTAAAGTCTTCGGTTGGTATAGGTATTCTCCTCTATATGGGCATAGGTGACACTGTGAGAGTTTCGCTTACGGATGATCCGGAGATTGAAGTGAAAGTGGCTTACGATATTCTAAGATCTTTGGGTCTTAAAAGACAAGGTGTAGAGATAGTTTCATGTCCTACCTGCGGACGTATAGAAGTGGACCTTCCAAAGGTGGTAAAACAAGTGGAGGAGAAATTAAAGGATGTAAAAACTCCTCTCAAGGTAGCTATTATGGGTTGTGTGGTTAACGCCATAGGTGAGGCAAGGGAAGCCGATCTTGGTCTGGCGTGTGGAAAAGGTTTTGCATGGCTCTTTAAAGGGGGGAAGCCTATCCGTAGGGTAAGGGAAGAAGAGATGGCTCAAGCACTACTTGAAGAAGTCTTAAAATACAATGAAGCATGATATAATATCTTCGCATGTTTGAAATTCTCGCAAAAGAGTTTCTTTGTGAAAACACACTTTATCTGAGAGTGCGTGCACCTCATATCTCCCACGCCAAGCCGGGACAGTTTGTCCTTCTTCAACTAAAAGAGTATTCGGAGAGAGTCCCTATATGTGTTTTTGAAACTTTTGAGGATGGTTTTTCTTGCATAATAGATGTAGTAGGCAAATCCACACTTGAAATAAAAGAAGAAGGGGAAAGGTTCTATTATATTAGCGGTCCGCTTGGTAGACCCTTCCCCATTTATAAATATGGAAAGGTACTCATATACTCAAAAAACTGGGGTATATCTCCAGCGGTCAGTGTGGGTAGAGCTTTAAAAAATTCTGGAAACTACATAAAACTCGTTTATTTTGATGGAAGTTTTACCACGCTGTTACAAAAGGAGAATTTTGATGAGGTGATCCTTGAGCGAGAGATCAAAAAATACGATGAGATTGACCTTGTGATATCCACAGGTGAAAACAGGCTATCAAAGGCGGTTGCACAAATGTATAGTTCTATACGACATATAGCTATGCCAAATGTTCATATACTCTGTGCTACTGGGCTTTGCCTTTCGTGCAGGCTTAGAGTTAAAGACAGCTACGTTCTTGCATGTACAGAAGGTCCATGGTTTGATGCAAAAGAGATAATGTGGGATGATGTTATAAGAAGAGAAGATATATACAGGGAGGAAGAAAGTGTAGCCTTTGAAGAGTATAAAAAAGCACTCGCACGAAGAAAACTGAGAGAGGAGGTTATACATGGAAAGGACGTTGATCATTATCAAACCTGATGCCTTTGAAAAGGGTGCAACAGGCAAAATAATTGACAGATTTATATCGGAAGGATTCAAAATAAGAGCCATGAAGCTTTTCAAATTTACGAAAGAACAGGCTGAAAGGTTTTATATAGTTCACAAGGACAGACCTTTTTACGGGGAGCTTGTAGAGTTTATGACGTCCGGACCTGTCGTTGCCTGTCTTTTAGAGGGTGAGAATGCCATAAGAAAAGTCAGGGATATAATAGGACCAACGGATAGCGAAGAGGCAAGGAAGGTAGCTCCAACTTCTGTGAGAGCGCTTTTCGGGACGAACAAAGGTAAAAACGCTATTCATGCCTCAGACTCAAGAGAATCCGCAGATTACGAGATTCCTTTTGTATTTTCTCAGCTTGAAATATTTTGAATGATCTCATCCACTATCTTCTGAGGCTCTTTCTCTGCGCTTACACGCAGGTGAGCCTCCGAGTATACATTTTTTCTTTTTTCGTAAATGTCCCTCAATTCTTCACAGCTCTTTTTCAAGAGAGGTCTTTCCTCTGTACCTGCGCATCTTTGTAAGAACGATTCAAAACTTACATCAAGCCATACAACAAATCCGTACTTTTTCATAATACCCAAAGCCTCCCTGTTTGCCCCAAGACCTCCTCCGGTGCTTATAACTGTTGCCTCCTTAGGGATGAGTCTTTTGAGAAGATTTAATTCTTTATCCCTGAAGTAACTCTCACCTTTGATTTGAAAAATCTCTCTTATGCTCATTCCCTCTTCCTTTTCTATCTCCTGATCCAGATCGTAAAACTTCCATCCAAGTCTTTCCGATAGAAGCTTACCCACAGTAGTCTTTCCGCTACCCATAAAACCTATGAGGAATATTCTCTTAAACCTCATGCCTTACGAAAAGTAAATTAAGGAGTGAAAAAAGGCTTCCCAAAAGTATTAGGACGGAAAGCTGTTTGGGTTTTAACCCTTTCATTAGGTTGAGGTGAACCACAAAGGCATAGTATATCCAGAGGGCTAATGTGACAAGTAGCTTAGGATCATTTATCCAGTGTTTCCCAAAGTGAATCCTCGTCCAGAAACTTCCGAAGATCAAGGTGAGAGTCAGAAGTATAAAGGATAGATTGACCATCAGTCTCTCAGAAGATCTGAGGAGGTTTATGGGTAAAGAGAAAGCGGGTATGTTTTTGTGTTTCAGTCTTCTCTCAAGCAACAATCTCACCAAGGAAGACATTCCTCCGAAGAAGGCACATACGTAAGCAAATAGAGCGGAGATTATATGCAGGGAATAAAGGGGATTTCTGTAAGGAGACGGTTCTGAGGGTAAGGCAAGCAGAGCGGATAAAAAACCGAGGAAAGAAAAGATCGCTGAAAATCTCAGCGCCTGACCGTTTTTGAAGGAGAATATAACTAAGGCAAATACCATCGTGTTTCCAAGTAGTGAGGAAAAGCCGTAAGCATTCGCAAAGGGGAAACCACCCAATTTAAAGCTTATGTAAAGTATGTGAGTAAAGTAAGAAAGTATAGCTAAGAGCATAGGGAAAAGTACCGCCCTTTGACTGACCCTTCCCCAGTAGGAAAGCATGGATACAAAGAAGGAAATAAAGTAAAAGGTGAGGCTAATTATCAGCATGTTATATAGTTTATAGCAACCCCCTTCTTATAATGGACTGAGCCAATCCTATACTCATTAAGGAAAAAAACAGATTTGAGGTTCCATAACTGAGTAAGGGCAACGCTATACCCTTAGGAGGGAGTAGATTTAAAGCCATACCTACATTCCAAAGGAAGGAGAGAGCGAAGTTCAAAGCTATACCGAAAAGCAAGATCTTGCCAAAGGGTTCTTTAGCTCTGTATGTAAAATAAAGCAATCTCCCCACGAGTAGCGAATATAGACAAAAAACTGTGAGCATACCCACAAATCCCAACTCCTCGCCTATTAGAGATACCACATAATCCGTATCAGCTGCAGGTAAAGCTCCCATCTTTTGTATGCCTTTCCCTATTCCTGTACCAAAAATACCACCGTGAGCAAAACCAAACAAGGACTGTATAATCTGATAACCTGATTCCTCGGGATCTGCAAAAGGATCTCTCCAGGCTGATAATCTCTCAGCTACGTATCCTGACTTAGAGGTGAGTATGTATACTATGAAAAGTAAAAACACACTGATTATAGGCAGGTAAATCTTCTTAGGTATACCCCCTACGTAAAGCATAGATCCGCAAAGTAATAGGAGGAAAACAGCACCTCCTTTATCGGGTTGAAGAGAGACTAAAAAAGCATTTACAAGCACTATGAAGGAGGCCCAAAATATGTATCTCCACTCTTTCATGGAGCCTTTTTCTGCTATATAGTAAGCTGTAAAAATCATCAGAATAATTTTTGCAAATTCAAGAGGTTGTATACTTGTTCCTATGAGCCACCTGTCCACATGTTTGTGTGTCAAGTACTTTTTTATAAGCACAAGTAAGAGAGAGGATATGCAGGCAAACACCAGAAAATAAACGATGCTCTTTTTCTTAAAGACTTGATAATCCAGCTTTAAGAGTAGCTTGTTTATTATCAACATACCTAAAAGGAAGGTAAGAAGTTGATACAGAGGCTTTTTGTATATACTAAGATCGCTGTAGCGTTCAAAGATGTAAGGAACTGTGTTGGAGCTTAAGATGGCAGTCTCCCCTATAACAAAAAGCATTATCACAGAATATAGCATCCACCTATCCATATAAGGAAGTTTATAAAAACAAAAGGGCGTATACAATACCCAATACGATCCTATATACACCAAAGGGTAAAAAGGAGTGCTTTGATATAAAACCTATAAACGCTCTAACCGTTACAACGGCAGTCAAAAAAGCCGATAGAAATCCTACAGTTAGAAGATGCCACTCGCTATATGTGAAAGTTGTGTGTGATTTGTAAATGTCATAGGAAGTGGCTATGAGCATGGTTGGGACTGCAAGGAGGAAAGAGAACTCAGCGGAAGCTCTCCTATGAAGTCCAACGAGCATCCCTCCTATTATTGTGGAAGCTGATCTGGAAACACCAGGTATCATAGCGAGGGATTGAAATACACCTATGAGAAATGCTCTTGAAAGACTAAGCTTTGATGTATCTCCTATGTAGCAAAATCTTTCGCATACTCTATCCGCAAAGAGCAAAAACGCCCCACCCAATACCAGAGAAACAACAACTATTTTGTCATTACCTATAAGGTAAGACTTTATAAATTTGTAAAGCAAAAAACCCAACAACCCTGTAGGAAGAAAGGCTGTTATTATCCTCTTCCATACTTCGTAATCTTTTAGAAATCTCTTGGCGTAAAGGAAAAGTACAGCGAGGATCGCACCCATCTGAATAGCTATCTCAAAACTTTTCGTGAAATTGTTGTCTTTAATTCCCATAATGTGAGCTACCAGTATGAGATGTCCCGTTGAGGATACTGGCAGAAACTCGGTCAAACCTTCAACTATCCCTAAAATGATCGCTTCGTAAATATTCATCAAAGTACCTCCACGTATATTCCCTTCAAATAAAGGGTATTTGGCACCTGAAGTATCCACGGATGATCAAGATCCTGAAAACTCATATTTATGACCCTCAGATGTCTTCCCACATCCCTTGCGGCATCAACAAGCACTTGAAAGAGATGTTCTGCGGTTATATGGAAGGAACAGGAATATATGACCAAGTAACCACCTCTTTTCACGACGTGAAGCCCTCTGACACAAAGTTCTTTATAACCTCTGAGCGCACTCGGTACACTGGCTTTATTTTTAGCAAAGGATGGTGGATCCATGAGAACCAAATCAAAAGTCTGTCCTTCTCTGTGAAGTTTCCTCATAAAATCAAAGGCATTTTCCTCAACCCATACGATACCGTCAAGGTTATTAAGATGCGCATTTTTCTTCCCCACCTCTAGAGCCTGAGATGATATGTCAACAGCTATAACCTCTTTCGCACCAGCTTTTTTCATGTTCAGAGCAAAACCTCCCGTATGACAAAAAACATCAAGGCAAGTAAAACCCGGTTTTACCAAGCTCCTTATTATGCTTCTTGCTCTTCTCTGATCAAGGTAAAAACCAGTTTTTTGCCCTTGAGGTATGTTTACGTAGTAGTTGAGGTCTTTTTCACGTATGATTATTTCCGGAGGCACATCTCCGTATATGATACCTTCTTGTGTCTCAAAGCCCTCAATTTTTTGAATATACTCGTTTTTTTTCTCGTAAATGCCTGCAGGTTTTAATACTTCCAGCAATGCTGAAATTACCCAATCTCTCATAAGATTCATGCCAAAAGTGGTAAACTCAACCACTGCGTGACTGCGGTACACATCCACCACAAGCCCTGGAAGGAAGTCACCTTCCGAGTGTATAAGCCTGAAGGCATCCGTATCTAAAGAAAGGCTCTTTCTGTAGATGTATGCACTTTCTATCCTCTCTTTTATAAGCTCGTAAGTTATCTTTTTTTCCTTATTGAAGGATAAAAGTCTTACGCTTATGTTTGCATCTGGATTTATGTATCCGTAGCCAATAAAGTGACCACCCGCATCCCTGACGACAACATGCTCACCTTTCTGAGGTTTTCTGGAGTAAGAGGCTATCTCAGGTCTGTAAACCCAAGGGAAGTAAGATCTGAGCTTTTCCTCTATGCCCGGCTTTACCCTCACTTGTATCATTCCCAATCTATAAGCATCTTTTGAGCCACCTCACGAGCTTTATCTTTACCAGCAAGTCTTTCAACGAGTTTGAGTGCAAAAAGTAGAGCTGTACCCGGTCCTTGACTTGTTATGATTTTACCATCCTCGACGACCCTTTCCTCAACAAAAGTGGCTGGCTCTATATATTTGCTGAGAGATGGGTAAACGGTTGCCCTTTTCCCTTTTAGAATCCCAAAAGATGCCAAAGCTGTAGGCGCAGCGCATATTGCAGAGACATATTTTCCTTTTTCTTCAAGAGCCTTAACAAGCGCCTCAACTCTTTTGTCCTTTTTTAAATTTTCTACACCCACTGCGCCTCCGGGAAGTACGATCATGTCAAGTTCATCCGGATTTAGCTCATCCACAGAGACATCCGGCAATATCCTTACACCCCTTGCGCTGATTACAGGTTCTTTGGATAGTCCCGCTATTAGTACCTCTATGTCAGCTCTTCTGAGTGCATCAATGGGAGCTATAGCTTCAACCTCCTCAAAACCGTCAGCAAGTACTATCGCTACTTTTGGCATGGTTCAAGCCTCCTTCTGTTTTTCAAGATTAAGCCTTATAGCCTCAATCAGTTTTTCATAAGTGTATCTTATCTCGTAAGCCATATCTATAAGCTTAGTTATTTTGGTAGCCTCCGCCCTCTTGACAAGAGGAAGTACTACATGCTCAAGTTGATAAGTGTATTCTACCAAATCTGCAGATAACTCTTCTTGTACATAATCCCCGATGTTTGCAAGATAGATCTTGTATATCATCTTGGCGGACAAAAGTGTGTGCTTTAGCTCTTTTTCTATATCACCTTTGTCAAGACCAGCCTTAGTGAAGTCACCCATAAACTTAAAGTATAGCACACTGTGTGACTAAGTCACTGAAGGCTATCACCTTCAAAAATACAATTAATCCAGAAGAATTTAAGGAGGTGGAACCATGAAGAAACATGCTTTGCTAATTTTTATGACAGTGGCGGGTGGAACTTTTTTACTCTCTTCCTGTGGAGGGAGTAGCAATGCTCAAACACCTTTTGAAAGATTGGGTGGTGAGCAAGGTATAAGGAAAGTGGTTGATGATGCTGTCCCTTGCTTAGCCACAGATCCAAATATAGGTATATTCTTTAGAGGACTATCTGCTGACTCCCTTGAGCGTATAAAAGTGTGTCTCACAAAACAACTCTGTGCAGCAGCAGGTGGTCCATGCACATTCCCTACCACTATAACTTATACTAGCCCTGTAGATGGACAGCAACGGACATATACATGTAGACCAATGAGAGCAGCTCATCAGGGAATGGTAGGTCCGGATGGTAAAGGTATAGCAAATGATGATGTAGACAGCTTTAAAGCGTGCGTTCAGCAGTCAATGCAAAAAAATGGCGTTCCTCAAGATCTTCAAACAGCGGTTTTGAATATACTTGAAAGCCAGAGGAATGATGTAGTTGATGATAGGAATAAGTAAAAAGGAGGTAAAGCCATGAGAAAGTATGCTCTCAGTTTATCAGCTCTTATGCTTTTTGGCTTTGCATCTGTTAGCCTTGCAGAGCCTATGCACAAAAAGACTCTATATGAAAGGCTTGGCGGATATGACGCCATCTCTGCAGTCGTCAAAGATCTTGCGGTGCGACTGGTTACCGACAGACAACTGGGTATTTATTTTAAGGGTCTTAGTAACGATAGCAAGAACAAACTTATAGCACACCTTACGGATTTTGTGTGTAGCGCCACGGGTGGTCCCTGTATATATACAGGTAGGGATATGAAGACAGCTCATGAAGGTCTTGGTATATCGGATTCCGACTGGAACCGGTTCGTTGAACTTACCAAGGAAACTCTCAACAAATTTAAAGTTCCTCCCAAGGAACAGCAGGAATTTCTGCAGGCAGTCGCCCCTCTTAAAGGAGTTATAGTAGAGAAAAAGTAATTTCCACAGGGGGAGCTTCCCCCTTATAATATCCCTTAGAGGTGGTGGGTATAGACATAGTTAAAAATGAGAGGATACAGAAGGCTATAGAGAGGTTTGGTGAAAGGTTTTTAAATCGTGTATATACAAGCAAAGAACTTGAGTATTGCAAGGGGCAGAAGTCTTATTGTGAGTGCCTTTCCGCAAGATGGGCTTGCAAAGAAGCTGTTTTGAAAGCCTTCTATCAAAGATTCGGTGTGATTTTAAAACTTTCCCAAATAGAAGTACTCGGAGATAGAGGGAAACCTGCAAAGGTAAATATACTCAGAGAAGATCTCAAAGAGATGCTAAGTGAGGTTACCATCACTGTGTCCATATCCCACGAAAGAGATTACTCGGTTGCGATAGCTTTGATAAAGTGATAAAATACTTAACCTTTTATGGATTATTCTGCCCTTGATCTTATCCCGTTACCTGTTTTGGTTATAGACGAAAACTACAGGGTAGTTTTCCTCAACAGGAAAGCTAAGGAAATTTATGGGGAAGTTGAAGGTGAGTGCTACGAAGTTACTCACAGTTTTACGCAACCTTGCTATTTAGAACAAACTCACCCTTGTCCGGTAAAGGTTATAAAGGAAAGAGGGGTTGAGAGCTATCAGACTGTACACATACACAGAATAAGTGGGAAGGAGATCTACTTTTACATAATTGCATGCTACCATAAAGAAAGCAAGACCTATGTAGAAGTTCACGTAGAGCTTTCTGAGATATTAAAGGCTCTTGAAAGTAGTCAGCTTAGCTCCGAGCTTCTCCTTTCCAGCGGTCCTATGGTGTTCTTCCTTTGGGAAAATAGTCCGGGTTGGCCGGTTAAGCTTGTTTCTCCCAACGTCAGCGGTCTGATGGGATATAGCGCTGAGGAGTTTACAGAGGGGAAGGTAAAGTACGCAGATATAATACACAAGGATGATATTGATAGGGTCTCAAAGGAGGTAAAGACATACACTGAGAGTCACGCATCTTCCTGGACGCACGAGGATTACAGAATAGTTACCAAGGACGGGAAAGTCAAGTGGGTACTTGATCACACAATTCCCATAAAAGATGAAAGAGGAAACATAACCGGATACTACGGCTACGTTATAGATATCACGGAAAAGCATGAAAAAGAGGAGATATTTAGAAACCTGTCTGACGCTTCCCCTGTAGGAATATTCTTAAGGCAAGGGAAGAAGTTCCTTTATGTGAATAAGGCTCTTTCCGAGATAACTGGCTATTCCATTGAAGAACTTTTAGAACTTGATGATATACTTAAGGTGATCTATCCGAAAGATAGAAAGAAAGTGAGGGAGGTCATCCTCAAAAGAGATGTAGGTATAAAAGGTGTTGAAAGATACGAGGTGAGAATCAAGAAAAAGGATGGAAAGGTAAGATGGGTTCAGATAAGTTCTGAAACAACTTTTTACAGAGGCTTCCCTGCAGGCATAGGTGTGGTTATGGACATAACAGAGAGTAAGGTCGCTGAATTAAAGCTTAAAAAACTTGCCCTTTATGATAAGTTGACGCAAATATACAACAGATATGCCCTTGAGGAGTTTTTTGAAAAGGAGATCGCAAAAGCCGAAAGGTATAAAATTCCCTTTAGCGTTGTGTTTTTTGATGTGGATGACTTTAAGCTCATAAATGACACTTATGGACACAAGATGGGAGATACTGTACTGAAAAAGTTAGCAAGTTTAATAAAAAGGCACATTAGAAAATCCGATATATTGGGAAGATACGGAGGTGAAGAGTTCCTGCTTATACTTCCCATGGAGAAAAATCCAATAACTATAGCAGAAAAGTT
Organism: Hydrogenobacter sp.; assembly: GCA_041287335.1. Lineage (NCBI taxonomy): Bacteria > Pseudomonadati > Aquificota > Aquificia > Aquificales > Aquificaceae > Hydrogenobacter > Hydrogenobacter sp. The sequence continues at coordinate 13,387 of JBEULM010000035.1, read as the reverse complement.
AAGAAAGCTTGTAGAAACCGCAGTTTTTGAAAAGATAAAAATAACCATATCCTTAGGAGCGACCACCTATAGGGAAGGTGATACTATGGATACCATCCTAAGGAGGGTAGATACAGCTCTTTATAGAGCAAAGCGGGAAGGGAAGAACAGGTGTTTTTACAATGTATGATCCTTTTTAAGTTCTTCATTCATCTTTACAACCTTTTCCTCAAGAGCCTTCTTGTAATCTTCCAGTTTTTGAGCTATATGGGGATACTTTATTGAAAGGATCCTCAGTGCTAAAAGACCTGCGTTTGCAGCGTTACCTATGCCAACTGTTGCGACAGGTACACCTGCAGGCATCTGAACTATGGAATAGAGAGAATCCACACCTGAAAGGTATTTGGAAGGCACCGGGACACCTATCACTGGCAAAGTAGTTAAGGAAGCAGTCATACCCGGTAGATGTGCTGCACCACCTGCTCCAGCTATGATGACTTCTACCCCCGCATCCTTTGCACTTCTGGCAAATTGGTACATCACATCGGGTGTCCTGTGAGCGGATACAACCTTAACGTCACACTCAACGCCAAACTCTTTAAGTATACTATACGCTTCTTTCATATACTCCCAGTCAGACAAGCTTCCCATTATGATGGCAACGGTGGGTCCCATAGAGTTTAGTATAACCCATTCTTATAGACCGTATAAGAAATCCGAATGGAAACCTTGCAAAAAACATATATAATCATACCTGACAATTAAACTAAGCTAAAGGAGGTTTGCCATGGGGAAGTTAAGAGGAGTTATTCTGCTAAGTGCCCTTGTTGTCATTCCATCCGTTTCAAGTGCGGTTGATATCAAATTGAGCGAGGATGTCACTTTGAGCCTGGGAGCCTGGCTCAAGGTATGGGGTGGGTATGTAGACAAAGGTATCACCCCGGATTTGAGGCTCGACCCTACTAACACACAAAGGAGTTATAACGTAAATCTCGTTTATCCGGCGTGGTGGTTCATGGGTAAGGCGTACGATAAAGTGGACTTTGCTCTGATATGGATAGCTCCCGGTATGGTAGACAACAAGAACAACGCATTGGGTAAGGAAATGCGCCTTATTGACGGCTTTATAAACTTCAACTTGGCGGATGAGTTTAAAATAACTGCCGGTCAGTTCAGAGCCCCTTATACGAGATTGCACCTTACCAACGAAGCAACCTATGTGACAGAAACGGGACCCATATACAGAGGTTTTGCTCAAGGAATAGCGGTAAGTCCAGTGTACAGGGATAAAGGTGTCGCTCTTTGGGGAAACATTGCAGGTGGTATGTTCCAGTACAGACTTGGACTCTTTGATGGTCTTTACAACAAAGGTAACGTAGTAAACGGTCAAAACATAGTTAAGGACAATTTAGCCTATACGGTGAGGGTTCAGTTTTCACCTACCATGTTGGGATTCTCTCCTGAAACGGATTACGTGCTTAGTGAGACATACTTAGGTCAGAAGGATATATTCACCATAGGTGCAGGTTATACAGCACAAAAGTGGGAAACTGCAACAAACTCAAAAACTGCCAAGATGTGGACTGTAGATTTTCAGTTTGAAAAGAAGTTTGGTGACTTAGTCCCTAACGTTGGTGCAGGTTATATAGAAACAAAGGACTTCTTGCCTGCATCAGCTGTTCCAGCCGATCGCACCGATTGCAGTCAGTACCAAAAGTGTAAATTAGCTTATGCGGAGGGACAGCTTTTGTATGATCAGAAGGTAGGAGTAGGAAAACCCGGATTGGGCTTAAGATGGGAGTATCAAAAACCGGAAGGTAATCCCGGAAACGGTATAAAGCTCAACAGATATCAGGTATGGTTCAATTATTACCTGAACGGTCAAGCTGCAAAGGTGATGATAGGTGCGGATGTTGTTGATCCCAGCCAAGGCTCAACCAGAACAAACGCAACCGTGGCTGCACAGGTAATATTCTGAAAAGCGCATCAGGCTCTTTTGCCCCCAGCGGGGCTGCCTCTTTTTTTTTATAATTATAAAGAAAAATCAGAATTTTTTCAAACTTATACCGTATTTTCGTATTCTATAGTCGAGCTGTCTGAGTGTATAACCGAGAAGTTTGGCAGCTCTTGATTTAACGTAACCTGTCCTTTCAAGAGCTTTTACTATCTCTTCCCTTTCTGTAGTTTCTATAACCGAAGGGAGGTTTTTAGGTTTGTCTTTGCGAAGTTCAACAAAAAAGTAGGAAGGTAGGTCATTTTCCTTTATAATACCATCCTTAAGTATCACGAGCCTTTCTATGGTATTTTCAAGTTCCCTCACGTTGCCGTACCAAGGGTACTCCATCATAAGCTCAAGAGCTTTGGTATCTATCCTTACATTTTTGCCGTATCTTTGATTGAAAATGTTTAAGAAGTGATCTACAAGCACGGGCACATCTTCCTTTCTCTCCCTCAAAGGCGGTATATGTATGGGAAGCACGCTGAGACGATAATAAAGGTCTTCTCTGAAACTCCCTTTCTGGACAAGTTCCTGCAAGTCCTTGTTCGTAGCAGATATGATCCTAACGTCAACTTTGACACTCTTTTCGCTTCCCAACTTTTCTATCTCTTTTTCCTGAAGGACCCTTAGTATCTTAGGTTGTAGAGATAAAGGCATGTCACCTATCTCATCAAGAAACACAGTGCCACCATTGGCTATCTCAAATTTCCCCTTCTTGGAAGTATAAGCACCCGTAAAAGCTCCCTTCTCATAACCAAAAAGCTCAGCCTCAAGGAGAGCTTCCGGTATAGCCGAGCAGTTTATAGTTACAAAAGGTTTTTCTCTTCTATAGCTCAAAAAGTGTATAGCCTTTGCAACAAGGCTCTTACCTGTTCCGCTCTCACCCGTTAAAAGGACGGTTATATCCGTCTGAGAAACTTTCTCTATGAGATCTATGAGGTTCTTCACCGCAACGCTTCTGCCTATTATCCCTTCAAGACTGTACTTTTTACCTAAAGCTTGTGTGAGAGCTTTTTTTTCCTCTTCCCACTCTTGCCTTTCCAGGTTTATTCTTTCTTCCAGTTTGTAGAGCATGCCTATCATAGTACCCAGTATTATCAAAAGCTCAACAGCCTTTTCTATACTTTCTCTTCTGTCAAAACTTTTGAAGAGGGCAAGTACACCTATTATTTCGCCCCCTATCCTTATAGGTACAGCTATAAAGGATTCATCTCCTTCCAATCTATCCCTTAAACCAGTTCTATTGGTGTAGGAATTGGTACTGAGATCGGATAAAACTACAGGCACACCGCTTTTGTAAACCTTCCCTATAATACCCTCTCCCCTTTTAAAAAGTCCTTTCTCTATTTCTTCTTCCTTCAAGCCAAAGGCTTTTATTATTTTGAGAAGTTTAAGTTCTCTTTTGTAAAGAGCTATATAACTGTACTTTACATCCCAAAAAGAGTAGAGTATCTTCAGTACCTCTCCCGCACTCTCCAAAAAACCCATACCTTTGCTCAGTATCTTCGCAACTTCGTTTATTATGGTGATCTCACGTGTGCTAAGTTGCTTTTTTATCCCTTCTTCCATAGGTTAAATTATAATGAAAAACATGATAGTAACGAGGTTTGCCCCGAGTCCTACAGGATACCTCCATCTGGGTAATGCGCGAACCGCCATCTTTAGTTACCTTTTCGCCCGACATAATGGAGGTAGATTTATACTCAGAATAGAGGATACAGATCTGGAGCGATCAACTAAGGAGTATGAAAAAATGCTCCTTGAGGATCTCGTTTGGCTCGGTTTGGAATGGGATGAGTTTTACAGACAATCTGAGAGATTTGACATATACAGGAAATATGCTGAAAAACTTGTGGAGATGGGTCACGCATATCCGTGCTTTTGCAGTTCGGAAGAGTTGAGCATGGAGAGAGATCTTGCAGAGAAAAAAGGAATACCTTACAGATACTCAGGAAAGTGCAGGGTTCTATCCGCTGACGAAGTGAAAAAATTAAAGGGAAGCGGGAAACCTTACACTATACGCTTTAAAGTTCCGTACAGTGAGTATGTAGTCTTTGAAGATCTCATAAAAGGACACATATCTATAAATACTGACGATTTTGGAGACTTCGTGATAATCAGAAGCGATGGAACTCCCACTTATAACTTCGTAGTTGTCGTTGATGATGCCCTTATGGGGGTGACACACGTAATAAGAGGTGAGGACCATGTCCCCAACACGCCCAAGCAGATCCTCATATACAAAGCTCTTGGCTTTGATGTGCCTAAGTTTGCCCATCTGCCCGTTATACTTGGTGAAGACAGGAGTAAGCTCTCCAAAAGGCACGGTGCAGTTTCGGTAAAGAATTACAGGGAAGAGGGCTACTTACCCCAAGCGCTTTTTAATTATCTTTGTCTTCTTGGATGGTCACCACCGAAAGAAGGCAGGGAGATATATACCAAAGATGAACTTATAGAACTTTTTGATCTCAAGGATGTGAATACATCCCCTGCGGTTTTCAGTAAAGAAAAGTTAAGATGGATGAATGGCATTTACATAAGGCAGATATTGGATTTGGAAGAACTTCTTGAAAAGGTAATACCTTTCCTAAGTGAAGCAGGCTATGATGTTTCAAACAGGGATTATTTGAAGAAGGTTCTTGAGAGGACAAGAGATTCTTTTGAAACTTTAAAGGATGCTGTTGAAAGGTTGAGACCTTTCTTTACTGACGATTTTGAACTATCTGCAGAGGCATGGAGCGAGCTTGAAAATGTGAAAGTCTACGATATACTTTCATCCTTCTTAGAAAAGATAAAAGATAGGGAACTTAACTCTCAAAGCGTGAAAGATATTGCCAGAGAGATACAAAAGGAGCTAAGTGTCAAAGCTAAAGACGTATGGCATTCTCTCAGAATAGCTCTCACTGGAGAGCTTCAGGGTGTAGGTGTGGATATAATATGCGATCTGCTACCAAAGGAAAAAGTGGAAATGAGAATAAGGAAGATGCTTCAGAAGATAGCATGAAGTTTCTCGTATCCGGAGGAGGAACTGGGGGACACTTTTTCCCAGCGATAGCGCTCATTGAGTGTATGCTAAAAAAAGGTTTAGAAGTAGAGTTTATAGGTTCTGAGCGAGGCATAGAGTATAGATTTAGGAACAGTATACCCTGTGATGCAAAGTTTTTAAAATCTAAGCCTTTTGTGGGACAAGGTTTCATTGAAAAGGTAAAAGCCCTATATTATGCTCTATTTGAAAGTGCGAGGATAAACGCGAAGGAAATACACGCAGGTGTAGTTTTTGGAGGGTATGCCAGCCTGCCCCTTGGTTTTGCTCTTACCGCAAAAAGAAAACCTCTTTACTTACACGAACAAAATTCTGTACCGAGCCTTACAAATACTTTGCTAAGTAAGTTTTCAAAAAAGGTGTTTATAACCTTTGAGTACTCAAGGAAGTATTTCAAAGGAGAGAAGGTGATAAAGACAGGACTTCCCGTAAGGAGAGAATTATTAAAAGGCGTTCCAGATAAAGAATACTTGAAGGAATCTTTTGGATTCTATAAAGATCTGCCGGTGCTTCTCGTGATAGGTGGGAGTCAAGGTGCTACCTTTTTGAACGATCTCGCCTTAAGCATCTTTTCGGATCTTGGTATTCAAGGCATTCACATAACCGGGGAGAAAGATAAAGAGCGTATGGAAAGCTACTACAAAGAGAAAAAATTGCCGGTTAAGGTTTTTGCCTTCAGTGATCGCATGGATCTTATATATGGATCCTGTGACATAGCCTTGAGCAGAGCAGGAGCATCAACAATAACGGAGCTTTCCATTTTTGGTATACCCGCTCTTTTTATACCCTATCCTTTTTCTGCGAGAAACCACCAATTTTACAACGCAAAGGAGATAGAGCAGATAGGAGGAGGTATCCTCATAACTCAAAAGGAGGCATCTTCTCAGAAAGTTGTTAAAGCTCTTGAACGCCTCTTGAGTGAAAGAGAAAGTTTCTCAAAAGGTATAAAAAGATTTGCCAATCCCAACGCATGTGAGGAGATGCTTAAACACATTCTGTCTTGATATAAATTCTAAAGGATTTAACTTTAAAACATTATTACACCAAAGTAGGGGGTGAGAAAATGGTAGTAAGAAAGGCGGTATTACCGGTAGCAGGATGGGGTACGAGATTTTTGCCTGCAACTAAGGCTATGCCCAAGGAGATGTTCCCAATAATAGACAAACCCGTTATACAGTTTATAGTTGAAGAATGCCTTTCTGCAAATATTGAAAATGTTATATTTGTTACTGGAAGGCACAAAAGACCCATTGAGCATCATTTTGATATAAACACGGATCTGGAAAAGCATTTGGAGCAGTGCGGAAAGACGGATCTTCTCAGGAACATTATGGAGATAAGTAGACTGATAAACCCCATATATATAAGGCAGAAGGAACAGCTTGGACTTGGTCATGCGGTGCTTGTAGCTGAACCCGTAGTAGGTTATGAACCCTTCGTGGTAGCGTTGGGTGACATCATAGTCAGGGATAACAAAAATATACTTGAGCGGATGATGGAAGTGTACAACCGTTTTGGCAAGAGCGTTATAGCTGTTTTTGAGGTAGATAGAAAGGATGTTTCTAAGTATGGCATCATATACGGAAGGCATATAGAAAAGGACATATACATAATAGATGACCTCATAGAAAAACCCAAACCTAAGGAGGCACCTTCCAATCTTGCCATAGTGGGAAGGTATCTTTTCACTCCGAGAATATTTGAAAAGCTCAAAGTTACACCTCCGGGAAAGGGTGGAGAGATACAACTTACTGACGCCATCAAACTTCTCATTGAAGATGAGGCAGTTTATGCGATAAAGATAGATGCGAAAGTCTACGATACTGGAACACCCTTAGGTTATATACAGACAGTTCTTGATTTCGCTTTGCACAGGGACGATTTGAGAGAGGATCTCATTTTGTATCTGAAACAACTCCTCAGTAGTAGTATCCCACAGATAGATACAGTCTGAGCCTCCTTGGAACTGACTTTTCAAGGGGGAGCGCAACATCAAACCTTAAAGGTCCTACCGGTGTTTTTATACCCAATGACACACCAACATCCTTCTTCGGGTTCTTTATAGTCTGGGAAAACTTATCTCCAACATTTCCCATATCTGTAAAAATTATACCTACAAAGGATCCTCTTATGGGAACTTCCAGCTCCATCCTCCCGAAAGTGTAGTATCTGCCACCTTGAGGCTGTCCAACGCTCTCAAAGTCATAACCTCTCAGATCCCTCAAACCGCCAAGAAAGAACCTTTCAAAAATGGGTGACGATCTGCCAACGTATCCACCCGCTACCTTGAAGCTCAGGTTTATACCCTTTCGTAAAGGTATCAGGTAAAAGGTAGAAAGCTCAAACTTGGTGTATTCTCTATCGCCGATAGATCTTGTTAAACTAACGCTATCGTAATGTATCCTTTTGGGAGAAAAGATATTATCTTTGTATTCCCTGAGGAGGAAAATACCATACTTAGAAACGTCTATAAGCTCGCCTAAAGCCGAGTTTGTAGTTCTTGATATTACAGGACCTATGGATGTGTTATCCGTTATTCTGTATCCAAGACTGATGGTAAAACCGCTCGATGTGAGGGTATAGCTTCTGTGCTCCTCGTAGTTCTTAAAAAGTGAGGTTTTTAACCACAACCTTCTCGTAAATAGAAAGTTGTCGGAAAGATCTAAACTATAAAGCTCCCTTTTACCTGTCCTTCTGTATCTCAAGCCAGTGTTCAGACCTATCCCGAACAGATTTTTCCAACCTAAAAAGGAGTCCATTACTAACTTTTCTTGAGTGTTGTAGCCAAAAGAAAGATCGTACATACCTCTTTTGTCTTCGGAAAGCTGTATAAGTCTGTGAACTTCCTTCTTATCTTTATCTAAGAAAGTATCAATTTTCACACCGCTGAATATATCGCTCACTATCATATTGTTGAGGGTTTTGTCGCTATCATTTTCAGAGTAAAACTCGTTTCTTACAGTCATATAAGAGAGCTCCCTTCTTGCGGTATGCGTATATCCGTAGTAGATATCGTGTCCGAGTTTGTATCTTGGTCCCTCTTTTATAGTGTATTTGTAAGTATAATAAATATTATTTTCATCCTCAGAAATAGACACATCCGTATTGAAATCTCCCTCCATATAGCCCTTTTTTAAAAAGTAATTCTTTATATCAACGTTAAGCGCTTCAATGAGATCGGTGTTATACACCGCAGGCAATTTATCATTGTGTTCTTTGAAGATCTTGGTAAGTTCTCTGTCTTTACCCTCGTAAAGGAATTTGCTAAGTATTTGTCTTTTACCTCTGTTTATACTAATATCCACATAAACCTTCTTACTTTCTATGTCCACATGTTGGGAGTAAGAGCCTTCCGCAAGTGTGTAACCTTCTTTTTTCAGTCTCTGTACTTGCTCATCTATGAGACTTTTTATACGATCCTCATCGTAGGGAAACTCTTTACCGCCCACAACAGCCTTATAGCGCTCACCTTCCGCAATGTGAAAAGTAACTTGATTCGCTCCTGTGCTGTAAGACACTTGAGCATCAAAAAAGCCCATTCTTTTGTAAGCTATTTGTATATTCTCTTTTGCTTCCTCAAGGGAAAAGGGATCTACCCCTTTCTCTTTAAGTCCAGAAATCTCTAAAAGGTAGTTCCTATCAAAGTGCTTAGCACCTTCAAAATCTATCTCGTATCTGTTACCTTCAATGATACTGAAGACGGGATAAGCTAAGTGACCCTTGCCTGTGATCGCCTCAAAAACGCCTAAGGGATGTTTAAGAAAGTTAGAGAAGCCATCTACCAGAGAACCTACCACCTTCAGAGGTTTTCTCTTTACCCTTTCATCTACGGGAAAAAGCACGTTAAAAAAAGGTTTCTTCATTTCCTCTTTCTTTATACCCTTAAAGTAGACAAAGCTGTCAAGGAAGCCCTTGTTTATGTAAAAGTCCTGCAGTGTAAATATCTCGTCCTCAAACTCGCTCTCTTTTGCAAGCCTTCCCTTAACAAGTCCGAGAGCTTTGTCCAGTTCCTCTCGCTTTAATGTTGAGCCTTCGTAAACTCCACCTCCTGTAAAATAAACATCTCCTTCATCAATGCCTATATAAAGGTAAACATAGCCATCTTCAGTGATATCAAGAGTAACGCCTACCTTAGCATCAAGAAATCCCTCATCCCTGTATATTCTTTTGATCCTCTCTTCTATACTTTCTTTGCTTATCTCTTTGAGAGGCATACCTTCATAGAGTCCAAGGCGACTCATTATAGTGTCTCTCCAAAGAGCAACATTCCCCCTTATCACAACTTTCTTGAGTATAGGATACCTCTCAACGTATATGTAAAGATTATTTCCCTCTTTCATAGTGAAAACGTCCTTCACACCTTCTATGTGCTTTATTATCTCAACTATACCCAGATAATTTTCTTCGTTGATGACGCTTTCCAAGTTGTTATCAGGAAGGGGATAGTTAGACATCAAGAAGACTTTCCCTATAGCTATCAACGGGAAGACAAAAAGGAGAAAAAGCATACTATAATTGTACCTTCTGATGATGGAAAGGATAGACAAGATAAGTTCTTTTATAGTGATGGACATACTCAGGGAAGCAAAGGCTATAGGTGATGTAATTCATATGGAGATAGGTGAACCCGATCTTGATCCGCCACCTTCAGTTATCGAGGCACTCGAGAAAGCTATAAAAGATAGAAAGTACTTTTACACACCCAGTCTCGGTATATGGGAGCTAAGAGAGAAGATAGCACAGCATTACTATATCAAGTATCGCGTTAATATATCACCCCATCGCGTAGTTGTAACCACAGGAACATCTGGGGCTTTCCTCGTTGCCTACTCTATAATTATGAGTGCTGGAGAAAAGATAGTTCTTCCCGATCCTTCTTACCCATGTTACAAAAACTTTGCTCATTTGCTTGACATAACTCCCATCTTTTTACCTGTTGACGAAAGCACAAGTTACACCATAAATGTGGATATGCTTAAGGAATACAAAGACTATAAAGCCATTCATATATCTTCGCCTTCAAATCCTGCAGGTAGCGTTTACAGTGCCGATACTCTTGTTTCTCTAATTAGGTACTGTGATGATAGGGGAATATACTTTATATCTGACGAAATTTATCACGGTCTAGCTTACGAACAAGAAGAACACACGGCTCTTGAGTTTTCCGATAAAGCGATAGTTATAAGCGGTTTTTCAAAATGGTTTTGCATGCCGGGATTTAGGATCGGCTGGATGATACTTCCCGAAGAACTTTTGCAAAAAGCTGAAAAGGTAATACAGAACGTTTTTATTTCTGCACCGACCCTCAGCCAGTATGCTGCTCTTGGAGCCTTTGACTATACTTACCTTAATAGAGTTAGAGAGATATTCAGAAAAAGGAGGGACTTCCTTTACGAAGAGCTAAGACAGATCTTTGATATACCTGTGAAGCCTGAAGGTGCCTTTTACATCTGGGCAAATATAGAAAGATACTCGGAAGATGCTTTCACCTTTTGCGAAAGACTTCTCAGGGAAGCGAAAGTAGCTGTGACCCCTGGTACGGATTTTGGTAGCTACAAAACAAAAAAATTTATAAGATTTTCCTATACAAAGGACAAAAAAGCCCTCGAAGAGGGCCTTAGGAGATTAAAGGATTACTTGATGAAGTAAATCCTGACTACCCTTTGCTCAGCATACTTTGGGCTTATAAGCTTGGCTACTTCCTTACCGTAAGAAGCTATCCTCATTCTTCCTATGTCAACTCCCTTCTTGGCAAGATAAGATGCTACCATCTGCGCCCTGTACATGGAGAGGTTAAAGTTATACTTGCTTGAACCTCTCGTATCCGCAAAACCAACAATGAGTATCTCCCTGGTGTCTGACTGTATCTTATTCGCTATATCGTCAAGCTTTTTAGCCTGAGATTTTTTGATGTTGAATTTGTCAAAGTCAAAGTAAACTGCTCCTATTTCCTCAAGTTGCCATCCTCCTTTTGGAATTTCTTTACTCTCCAAAGCTTTTATCCTCTTTTCGTGATCATCCACTATGCCTTCAAGCTTGCTGACCCTTCCCTCGAGATCGTTAGCTTTATTAAGAGCTTCGTTAGCCTTGTTGGAAGCCTCGTTAGCCTTATTTAGAGCTTCCTCTGACTTTTTCTTTGCCTCCATTATGGCATCAAAATATCCTTTGTAACACTTATCCAGCATATACTTACTGTAAACTTCCTTAGGGCTACCGCAAGGGTCAAGACTTTCCTCTGCAAAAGCTACGCTTCCTAAGAGTGCGAGCGAAAGAAGTAGAGACTTCCTCATTTTGTCACCTCCTTATGAATTTAACCACCACCTATATTATATACCCAAAACGTGAATTTTTCATGAAATATCAACTTACCCTTGTCCCTTCTGCCACCTCCTTATCTGGTACTATAAGAGAAAGCCTCTCACCATCAGATAGTGCAAGTACCATACCTTGAGACTCTATACCCAGTATCTTTCTTGGTTTTAAGTTTGCAAGGAGTAGTATCTTTTTCCCTATAATTTCCTCCGGAGTATAATGCTTGGCTATTCCAGCTACAACAGTCCTTTCTTCATTACCGAGGGAAACTTTTAACTTCAGAAGCTTTTCAGAGCCTTCTATCCTTTCAGCATATATAACCTTTGCTAACCTCATGTCCAGCTTTAAAAAGTCTTCTATACCTATAATTTCCATAGCACTATTATTTTACAATTCTTTTATGCCCAATTACGTGCTTTTGTTATCTTATGTTGGTACACGCTTTCACGGTTGGCAGATACAACCAAACCTCAGGACCGTTCAGGGGGTTCTAAAGCAAAGTCTTGAAAAGATATTTGGAGAGAATATAAAAATTACGGGATGCTGTAGGACGGATGCGGGTGTTCATGCAAAAGAGTATGTTGCAAACTTTTATACGATCAAGAGCTTGGATACGGAGAGACTTTTGAAAGCGGTCAATTCCTTGCTTCCCGAGGATATAGGCGTAAAGAGGATTTGGATACAGGAAGGATTTAACGCCAGATACTCAGTCAAAGGCAAGGTATACATTTACAGAATTTTGAACTCACATTCAAGGGATGCCTTTTTAGAGCCTTTTGTGTGGAGATTACCGCATAAACTTAACTTTTCGGATATGGAACGGGCGAGCGAACTCTTCCTTGGAAAGAAAGATTTTTCTGCCTTTACCAAAAGGGATGATGAGGACAAAAATACGATCATAGAATTAGAAGAGATAAGCCTTTCAAAAGCTGAAGATCTTATAGAGATAAGGCTCAGAGCAAGGAGTTTTTTGAGGTATATGGTGAGAAGAATAGTTGGAAGCTTGGTACAGTTAGGTATGGGTAAGATAAATATGGAAAGCATAGAGGCTTATCTCTCTCGTAAAAGGCATTGTCCTTATACCGCTAAGGCAAAAGGTCTAACCTTAGAGAAGGTTCTGCTATAATTCAGGGACACTTGCTCGCATCATGAGGAGGCTCGTCCACTATGTCCAAAAAGGCTTCAAAGGGTCCCATGTTTCTCATAGCAACACCTTTCGGACCTTCGAACTTGAGCCTTCCAAACATCATAGCCTTCATAGGTCCGTACTCTTTTCTGCCCATCTCCAGCCATCTTTTTGTCTCAGCATACATGAGAAAGTCGTTAGGTCCTCTTCTGTCTTTGGCAGGTCCGCCGTAAACACACACAGCTCTGCCTTGCTCGTTTTTTATGGTGAGTTGGATCTGCTTTGTATCACCACAATCCTCTCTGTAAATGAAGATCCTTCTTTCGGGAACCGCTATCCAGCTCTCACTTTTGCCAAGCTCCCCAACAAGCTGTGGTGTCTTATTCCATACATCGCACAGCGCTTTTGCATACTCCCCATCCATAAACACAGGTACCGCAAAAGAACTTCCCACGATCCCCAAAAAAACAAACACGGTTCCTTTCATACCTGACCTCCCAATTTAGTTGTGCTTAAAATATATCCCCAAAGGTGAGCTTCACAATAAGATTTTCTTATCCAAAGATAAATTCTTTCAATATAAGAACATAAGGATGTTAGAAAAATATTATTTTGTTGAGTAATTTACTTCCCCATTTGATATATGGTGTTATATTAAATCCTATGGATGCAATTGATCGCAAAAAGTCTTATGGACTGGTTTCAATTTTTATTGACAAATTTAGGTAAATGTGTCAATATTGTTTGCTAATGAAGCTATTGAATTATGCCAGTGTTGATGTGAATGGAGCGAAAAATCTGGTAAGCCGTGCTTACTGGGTAAGTGGCCCTAATTTACACAGCATTGGCAAAGCCCTTGTCAGGCAGGTGGATAGGTTTTTGAAGAACCTGTCTGATGAGCGGTATGAGTGCCTGAGGAGTAAGGCAC
>JBEULM010000034.1 GCA_041287335.1 Hydrogenobacter sp. | reverse complement strand
TTAAAGATAATAAGGCATATCAAGGATTTTGTCAAGGGGGTACCTTCTTCAAATGAAATTAATTTCCGAAAATCGTCGGTCATGCAAGGTTGAGTATAGAATTATAAAGTTTAAAGCTTTGACACACAAGCTTTTAAATGGCATGTCATCAAGTCATAAAGTCATCAACGCATAAAAGCATCTTGACATCAAGATGACACCCTTGACTTGCCTTTCCTTTTTAAAACACATACCATATTCAGCTCTAAAGATGACACGGGACTGTTAAGGTCCCGCAGACTCTTTGTTATTATATTATACCATAGAAGGAGGATTTTTGCATGTGGAGGTATATACTGATTTTTTGTCTTTTTGTGCCTTTGGTAGCTCTACCTGTTGAAGGGATTCCTTTTTTAAAGCCATCCATGTTAAATCTCAAAGACGATCTTAATGATGCCAGAAGGGAAGGGAAATTCCTTTTTATAATGTTTCATCAAGAAGGATGTCCCTTTTGCGATAAGATGCGGAAAGTAACCTTCCAAGATAAGGCTGTTCAGGATTACTTTACAAAGCACTTTTATATGGTGGAAGTTGATATAAGAGGTTCTAACGAAATCGTTGATGTGGATGGTAAAAAAATGACCGAGAGACAGTTTGCTCATAAATATGGGGTGAGGCTCACTCCCGTTTTTATGTTCTTTGATCAAAGTGGTAACGTGGTGGCAAAAGTGCCCGGATATATAGAGCCAAAGGATTTTATATTGGTGGGAAGATATATAGTAGAAGAACGTTATAAAGATACAAATTTAGTTAAGTTTATAAAAGAAAATAAAAAATGATACACTTGTTTGCTTTATTACTCTTTTCTTTTGCCTTTGGACAGGAGTTCATAAAGCTTACACCAAGGTCAGCTTACGAGCTTGCACTAAAAAACAATCCAGAACTTAAAAAACTCAGATATGAGATAGAATCCTTTAACTTTCAATATCAAGAAGCCAAAAACTACTTTCTGCCTTACATTTCCGTTGGATCTGGATTAATCTATAACTCGAAAACTCAGGAATGGGAAAAGCCTTTTGGTATAAGTTTTGTAAGTATACTATACGAGTACAGAAAAACCCCATCAAGGATAAGGAGCGCAGAACTCAGATACGAAATAAAAAGGGAAGCCCTGAAACAACTTGAAAGGGATATAAAGGTAAGAATATTAGAGCTTTTCGCTCAAGCCAGCCTATACAAAAAACTTACCGAAGTTAAAAGGGAAGAGATGGCTATAGCTTACGTGAGGTTTGACAGATCTCAGCAGAAGAAACAACTCGGTCTTTCTACCAATTTAGAAGTTTATCAGCTTGAGAGTGTATACAGAGAGAAGAGAAAAGAGCTTTTGCAAGCTCAATACGAATATAACAAGGCACTTCTTGAAATAAAAAGGTTAACGGGAATTGATATGGACGCTCTTATAGATATAGAAGATATAGACTTTAAACCAAAAGTTGGTGAGATAGATAAGGAAAGGCTTCTGAGGAGTGCATTGGATAATAACCCCATAGTGAAGATAAGAAAGTACGAGCTTGAGACGTACGACGAGCTTATAAAAGAGGCAAACAGTATCTTTACTCCAAGAATACAATTAAGGGGAGAGATAGGCAATACTATTAGGACAGGTTTCTTCCAAACTAAAGCGTATAACCAAAATGGCTGGAGAGCTGGCATAGAAATATTCGTACCTCTCTTTGATCCTTCTTCACTATATAAAGTTGAAGATCTCACATCGCAAAAAAGGATGGCTGAGGTTGATCTTCAAGATACAATAAACGAATTTAGACTTCTTGCCGATTCTGCAAGCTATAGATATGCGTACTTGCTCGCTCAACTGGATTCTGCTTTAGTAAAGAATAAATACGCAGAAGAAAATTTGACACTCAGGAGGTCTGAGTATGAGTTGGAACTTGCTTTTGATCTGGGATACGCCATGGCAGAAAAGTCAGAAGCTGAAAGACAGCTTATGCAAGCCAAGTACGACATACTGCTCTTTTTTGCCAGACTTTATAGACTTGCAGGACTTGATCCTTACCTTATCTTTGAAAAGGGTGATGAGTTTGTTAAAACTCAGTAGCTTCTTATTACTGTGTTTTTCTCTGGCTTTTGCAAAGGAAATAGAAGTCTCTGCCATAGTAGAGGGTCAGGTCAAGAAAGTTTACATAAAGCAGGGGCAGAGGGTCAAAACCGGTCAGATCCTTGTAGAAATTGATCCAACGCTATACACCACAAAAAGGGAAAGCCTTAAGGCAGAACTTGAAAGTCAGAAGCTAAATCTGGAAAAAGTGGAAAGAGACTTTAAAAGATATGAGGAACTTTTTAATCGTGATCTGCTTTCAAAAAGCGAATATGAAGACTGGAAGTACAGATACGAAAGAGAAAAGTCCAGATACATGATGCTTCAAGCTCAGATAGAGAGGTTAAATAAACTTATTGAATACTGTACCATAAAAGCTCCCGTGGAAGGTATTGTAAAGAAAATGCTGGTCAGGGAAGGTGTTTTTGTGAATGGTAGCATGATACCTCAAACCCTTCTGATCCTGGAGGAAAAATAAAGTGTATGTGATAAACCCTTATATGCTCAATGAGGGGCGTATAAAGAAGGTAATTAAAGAAAGTGGAGACGTATTTACTTTTCATGTAGAGGCGCATATTAAAGCGCTCCCAGGACAGTACAACATGCTCTACGCTTTTGGTATGGGGGAAGCCCCTATAACTATAGCCTATTCGGAAAATGATCATATTGTACATACGATCAGATCTGTAGGTGATGTTACCAAACACATAGATACGCTTAAAGAAGGTGATATCCTTTATTATAGAGGTCCTTACGGAAACGTGTGGGATTTAAAAAGTGCATACGGAAAACATCTCCTCATAATATCCGGCGGTCTTGGTCTGGCAGCGACTAGGTGGATTTACGAAACAGCCTTAAAAGAAAAGCATTTCTTTAAGAGCTTGTTACATCTATACGGTGCTAAGGATTACGAAAGCTTAATATACAGATACCTGTATGAGCGATGGGGGATAGGAAAATCCTTTCTCATTACCATTGATAAGCCGGATGAGAGATGGAAGGGTCATACTGGAATGATAACGGAACTTTTAAAAGATATTGAAATAGAGCATGACACAGTTGTTTTCATGTGTGGACCTGACCCTATGGTTAAGGCATGCGTTTTAAAGCTTGAAGAAAGAGGTTTACCAGCCAAAGAGATTTATGTATCCCTTGAGAGACATATGAAGTGTTCCGTAGGTACCTGCGGACATTGTATGATGGGACCTTTCTTCGTTTGCAAAGATGGTCCGGTATTCAGGTATGATAAGGTAAGGGAGTTCTTTGAAAGAAAAGAGGTGTAGGTTGTGGATTGGTTGAAGGTGAAAGCTCCTCAATACGCACTGATTGAAAAAACTTTGAAAGTGATTAAAAAATACTCTCTCAATACAGTATGTGAAGAATCTTTGTGTCCTAACATATCCGAGTGTTTTTCAGAAGGAACCGCTACCTTTATGATATTGGGGAAGATATGTACGAGGGCTTGCAAGTATTGCCACATCTCAACAGGGAAACCGCAAAAACCTGATCCATCTGAACCGCATCGCCTTTTCCTCGCCATTTCTGAGCTTGATCTCAAATACGTAGTTTTGACATCTGTTGATAGAGATGATCTGCCTGATTTTGGTTCTGGACACTTTCAAAGATGCGTAGAATACATAAAATCAAGATTGCCGGAAGTTAGCGTTGAGGTTTTAGTGCCTGACTTTAAAGGAAACCTTTCAGCCATGGATAGACTCCTTTTGTCCTCTCCCGATGTAATTTCCCACAACATAGAGACGGTAGAGAGTATCTTCAAACAAGTTAGACCACAAGGTGATTACGCAAGAAGTCTTGCGATACTTAGATATTATGCACAACACTCTGGCAAACCGATAAAGTCCGGTATTATGGTAGGTCTTGGAGAGAACTTCGATGATCTGCTAAAGACCTTTGAAGATCTGAGAAACGCTGGGGTTAAGTGGCTTGTCGTAGGGCAGTATCTCAGCCCTTCATCCAAACATTACCCAGTGAAGAAGTATTACAAACTGGAAGAATTTGAAATTTTAAAAGAAGTTGCGCTGAGCTTCGGTTTTGAAAGAGTACTTTCCCTACCTCTTGCCAGATCCTCTTATCATGCATGGGAGATGATCTAATCTCTCCTGTATTTACCTACAAGCTGTCCCTGTGAAAGTATGTGTCCTCTCATCTTACTTTCCACTTCCCTTTTGGTAACTCCGGGTGGTAAGCCCAGGCTCTCCACATTAAGAGCATAAATCTTAAAAAAGTATCTGTGATAACCATGCCCCTTCGGTGGGCAGGGTCCTCCATAGCCTATCTTCCCAAAGTCGTTCATCCCCTGCTTTATACTACCCACATGCTCGCTTTTGGGAAAATCTTCCTTAAGGGATGTGATATTTGCAGGTATGTCGTAAACTACCCAATGGGTGAAGGTTCCAGCTGGGGCGTCAGGATCATCAACCAGTATTACAAAAGATTTAGTTCCAGCAGGAAAGTTTGACCACATAACTTGTGGTGAGACATTCTCACCATCGCAAGTGTACTTTTTAGGTATGACCTCACCATCTTTAAAAGACTGGCTTTCTATTTTCATAAGCTTTCCTCCCGCCGCTAAACTGCTCAAAATCAAAAGCAGATAGAGAACCAACCTCAACTCTTGGTTAACCAAGCTATACAAAATCATACAGCTTGTGCCGTGCTATTTCTATCCCGCCATATTCAGGCAGACCCAGAACACGGCAGGCGGTATTTGGGTCTGCCATAGCCCCTGCACCAAGCACAGGAGCTAACCTACCCCAATCAACTTGTAGTGTTTTTAGCGGAGAGAAGTCCCTTACAAAGAACTTCTCAAGGATAGGTAAGGTAAGGGCGTACCTAAGAGCTTGCCAAAGTTTGTAAGGAGCATAAGCTCCTTCCCTCACACCTTCTTTTCGCATATTTTTTTGCTCCCTTCTTTTATCATGTTCACTTTTTTTACAGTTTTAGTCAACTATTGCTTACCTCCTTTTTTATAACCTTAAATATGTTCCATTCTTTTGTCAACTTCTTTTGAGTGGTAAAATTGTAAACATGGATGAGAAATTCAGGGAGTCAGAAGAGATAAGAAAGCCTGAAGTAGTAGAAGAAAGCATATGGGTAGCAGGTGAAGCCCTAAAGAAAGCCCCTAAAATGTATGGTATCCCAACTGGTGTGGAAGGGCTTGATGAACTTTTCTTCGTAGCTGATGTATCGGATGGTAAAATAGTGAAAAGATCTCTTGGCGGTCTGCCTGCTTATTCGGTTACTAACATAACGGGTGTTTCCGATACTGGTAAAACACTCATTGCGGAACAGTACACCATAATGCAGGCGGAAAGAGGTGAAACTGTAGCTTTTATCACTGTTGAAGCTCCTGCCCCATTTGTGAGTGTTGGATTGCGGGAGAGAGCCAAAGCGATGGGTTTTGAGTTTGAAAGTATTCAGGACAGGATAGTGCTGATAGATGCCGCGAGCCATTCAAAGTTGAGGGAGAATATACCTGATCTCCTTGCCACCTTAGCGTACGCCATAAAAAATTACAAAGTGAGACACGTGATTATAGATTCAGTTACAGGTTTATATGAGGCTAAGGAGATGCTTGCGAGAACTGTAGTGAGACAGCTTTTTAACTTTATGAAGAAGTGGTATCAAACCGCAATTTTCATATCTCAAAAAAGGAGCGGACACGAAGAGCTTACCGCCGAAGCGGCTGGAGGTTACGCTGTGAGCCACATAGTGGATTGTTCTATGGTCCTATCCAAAGAGCTTATTCTGACGCAGGCACAATCAAAAATATACAAAAAACCTATAGGGGAGATGGTCAGGTTGTTTAGGATAGACGGCTGTAGGCTTTGCGGTCATGACACGCAAACACACTTTATGGAGATAACCGAACTTGGTCTTGTCAAAATAGGACCTCCTCTCTCCGGTGGATGATGTTTCAGGTAAAAGCTTGCGGTATGACTCATAAAGGTAAGATAAGAGATAAAAATGAAGATGCATTGCTTATGAACAACACTATCTTACAAGAGGAGCTTATGGCTTCTCCTATCTGTTTTGAGATTCAAGATAGTTATCTAATATTCGCAGTTGCTGATGGTCTTGGTGGTCACGCCTGTGGAGAGGTAGCAAGCCTTATGGTGCTTAAAACCCTTATGGAAGAAAAACCAAAAGATGCTGAAAGCTTAAATCATACCTTGCACAAAGCAAGGGATCGCTTGGAAACCTTTGCCCAAGAGAATCCTCACGCTTATGGCTTAGGTTCTGCGATTGCCGGACTCGTAATGAGTCAAAAGGGGGTATTTGTCTTTAACGTGGGAGACTGTAGGGTTTACGGGATAAAGGAACAAAAAGTCAAAAGACTCACTTCCGACCACACAGAGGTAGAGAGACTGCTTAAACTTGGATACATCACGGAGCAAGAAGCTAAACATCATCCATACAGACACATGCTTACGTCAGCCCTCGTAGGAAATGCGTCATTCAGAGAGTTTGAGGTTTTTATAAAGAAGGTAAATGGATCTGGAAGTTTCGTTATATGTTCCGATGGCTTGTGGGAGCTTGTGGAGGATGAAGAACTAATTTATCCACCCAAAGAGTTAATGTTACTGGCACTCTCAAGGGGAGGTAAAGACAACATAAGTTTTATTAAATTAGAAGTATTATGAGAAAGGTCCTTAATTTATTGCTTTTTTTGTTAGTTGGCTGTGCTCCAACAATTAGCAACGGTAATCTCTTTAATATACTGCCAGAGGACAAAGAGATAGAGATAGGAAACAGCTATATACCTTACGCTGTAGAGGAAAACGACGGATTATATCCAGACAGAAGGGTTCAGGATTACGTAAGAAGCGTGGGTATGATCATAGCAAAACATACACCGAGAAAACTCCCTTACAAGTTTTTTGTGGTAAACTCGGATGCTATCAATGCCTTTGCCTTACCGGGAGGTCCCGTATTTATCACGAGAGGTCTTTTACTTAAGCTAAACAGCGAAAGTGAACTTGCTGGAGTATTGGGACACGAACTTGGGCATATAAATGCAAGACATCACGCCAAATTTTTAGAAAAGATGTACGCCATAAACATACTTTTTAACATAGGATCTGCTATCGTAGCGGACAAACCGTACGCTCAAGCTCTTTTACAGTTCGGTCAGATAGGCGGAAAGCTTTTAGCTCTCAAATTCAGCAGGGATCAGGAAAAACAAGCTGATGAGCTTGGAGTTGTTTATGCATTAAAGGCAGGGTATGACCCAAGTGGTTTGCTTGGAGTCTTTGAGACATTCAAAAAGATGGAAAAGGTTAACTCACCTGAATGGTTACAGACCCATCCCCTACCCGAAAGCAGGATCAAAGATGTGGAAAGGGAGATAGAAAGTATAAAACCCTCTGGAAGTCTCATATACGATTCGGACGAATTTCATCGCATAAAAGGGCTTTTGAAAGAGACGGAAGGTTCTTACAGGGAATTTTATGCGGGCAAAAAGGCGTATCAGCAGAAAAATTATCCCGAAGCTCTTTCCCACTTTAAAAAAGCTGTGGAGTTATACGATGAAAATTACGAGGCGCACCTTTATATAGCCTACATTCTCGCAAATACGGGTGATGTATCCCAGGCACTGGCTCATGCGGAAAAGGCTTATAGGATCATGCCAGATGTATTTTCCACAAACTATGTCTATGGTTTTGTACTCTTCAAATCAGGGAGATACTCAGAATCGGTTCAAAAGTTGGAGAGAGCAAAGAAACTCATACCTGACGATGCGGATACGTATTACTACGCGGGTAGAGATTATGAAGCGCTTGGAGATTTCTCAAAAGCTATAGACAACTACAAGAGTGCCTTAGAGTTGTCCAATGGCAAAGCTCCATGGACTGCTGATGCGAAAGAGAGACTTAGGAGACTTCAGAACATGTGATAGAATTTTAAAATGATTGAGATCATAGGAGGTGCGCATAATGGCTGCTAAACTCATATTTAACACTCAAGATCACAAGGTAGCTTTTTACGAGGAACTCACGCCAGCGAGTGCAGTTCAGGCAAACCAGTATCTTATAATACACAAGGGGGAAGGTATGCTTCTTGATCCGGGAGGTCACAAGGTATTTCCCAAACTTTTATCTGACATTTCCATTTCCATACTCATACCCACAGATAATATAAAGTACATCTTGCTGTCACATCAGGACCCTGACATAGTCGCTTCTATTAATGGCTGGCTTATAACTACAAAAGCTGTAGCGTACATATCCAAACTTTGGATGAGATTTTTACCCCACTTTGGTCTTGACTCTCAGCTTGAGGAGAGGATTTTGCCTATAGATGATGGTGGAACGAAGGTAAGTCTCAACGATTGTGAACTACTTATCCTGCCAGCTCACTTCTTGCACTCCCCGGGTAATTTTCAGGTTTATGATCCCTGTTCCAAGATACTCTTCTCAGGTGACCTTGGTGCTTCCTTAGGTCAGGATTACTTCTTCGTAGAAGACTTTGACAGTCACATAAAGTACATGGAGGGTTTTCACAGAAGATACATGACAAGCAATAAGATCTTGAAGTTCTGGGTAAACATGGTAAGACAGCTTGACATTGAAACCATAGCACCTCAACACGGAGCTGTATTTAAGGGGAAAGAGATGGTAAACAGATTTCTTGATTGGCTTGAGAATCTTGAGGTAGGTGTGGACCTTATGACGCAGGACAAGTACAAGCTGCCTGTTTGAGAATATATTTTTACGCATGACAGAAAAGGAAAAGTTTGAAAGATTATTGCAGGAGGCACAACTTATAGACAAGAATGTTCAATTAAATTTCGTTATGCTTGATCTCAATCCTAAGTGGATGAGGTGCAGAAGGACAAACAGGCTTGTCTTTCAATTTCACAAACTTGGCGATGAAGAAGGTAAAACCATGTGTGGGTTATTTCTTGAAAAATATCAAGTACTACCTGAAAGACAAGAAAATTTAGTGATAACTCAAGTAAACATGATGCTGGGAGGACTTGGACTTTTGGTGTTTTTTGATCTATGTCCTAAATGCTTTGGAAATGTAAACAGATGTAACCCTATAGAAGGGGGCGAATAAGCCCCCCTAAGAGTTTTTTACTTTACAGAAAGTATCCACTGGGCAAGCTGTTTTGCCTCAGCATCGGTTACATTCTGAGGAGGCATAGGTACAGAACCCCAAACTCCAGAACCACCTTGCTTTATCTTCTTTGCAAGATAATCAACAGCATCTTTCCTTTCCGCATACTTCTTGGCTACATCCCCATAAGCAGGTCCTACCTTTTTCACTTTAAGATCGTGGCACGCCATACAGCCTTTTTGCTTTGCCAGCTGTTCATTGGCAAAGGTGAAACCTATCAGCCCTACCACGGCTACCAGCACAAATTTCCTCATGCTTATACCTCCTTATTAAAGTTTTGCAATATTATAATACACTTCCTTTTATGAAGATTAGATGAAAGATTCTACTCAGAGTAAAGCTCAGAAAGAATGTCAGACACCTTTATTCTTTTTCTTTTAATGTCCACTTCCTTCACCAATTGTCTTACAAAAGGGATGTATCCTCTACCGTGATCAAGTTCAAGAAGATGATAGGGTTTGACTTGTGTTACTCCAGTGACTTTGCCCAAAGATTTTCCACTTTCTGTGTAAACCTCCAAACCTTCAAGCTCGTAGTAATAGTACTCATCCCTTTTTCGCTTTGGAAGCTTATGCGAAGGTAAAAATACTTTGGCTGATACGTACCTTTCTGCTTCATCTAAACTCTCGCATCCGGAGAACTTTACGATCACATACTTCCCGTGTTGTTTTACGCTTTCTATCTCAAAGGGTATATAATCCCCTCCCTTCCTTTTCAGGAAGATACTTTTCAGCC
>JBEULM010000033.1 GCA_041287335.1 Hydrogenobacter sp. | reverse complement strand
TAAGCCGTGCTTACCGGGTAAGTAGCTCCAGATTACACAGCATTGACAAAGCCCTTGCTAAACAGATAGAGGAGTTCATAAAAAATCTGTTTAGCGAGCGGTATAAGTGCCTGAGGAGTAAGGCACTGGGCTTACTGTCTGAAAATCCTTATTTCAGGGGGTTTTCAGGCACAGTCCTAAACCCGATGCATAGATAGATGTCTATAAGTGGGATATCTGTCTATGCAAAGGGATACTCTCTATTTTACTGAGGCTGTTTAAAAACTCAAAAGTAAGCAAATACAAGTTTTTCTATTGTCCTCCTCTTTTTTTACCGGCATATCCTTTTGGCGCTATGTATTATTCTTAGTCTCATGCTGTATATTTAAACTCGTTGTAGCTCTGAGTGTTGATTTTTTTAAACAGCCTATATTTTACTTGACACAAGACTAAAGGAAAAGTATAGTATTAAACTTAAGCTATGAGGATAAGAATAGCCCACAGTCCTGATTCGGATGATGCTTTTATGTTCTACCCTCTTGTATCTGGTGAAATAGATACAGAAGGGTTTTTAATCGAGCATGTGCTTGCGGATATAGAAACTCTGAATAAGGAAGCCCTCAATGGAACTTACGAGGTCTCTGCCATTTCCTTTCACGCATATCCGTATGTCTCTGACAAGTACTTTGTTCTTCCAAGCGGTGGAAGCGTTGGAGAAGGCTATGGACCTATAGTTGTAGCCAAAAGGAAGCTGGACACACTTAGGGGTAAAAGCGTTGCTGTGCCGGGAATATTGACAACAGCTTATCTCGTTTTGAGGCTGTATGAGCCTGACTTTTACGAAAAGGTGATTCCCTTTGACAAAATTATGGATGCTGTAGAAAGGGAAGAAGTGGATGCGGGACTTGTGATACATGAAGGACAGATAAGCTATGCAGACAGGGGACTTATAAAGCTTTTTGATCTTGGAGAGTGGTGGCAAAGAGAAACAGCCCTCCCATTACCTTTGGGGTGTAACGTAATAAGGAAGGATTTGGGAGAGGAAAACATAAGGAAGATAGAGAAGCTCATGAAAAAAAGTGTGGAATACGCTCTTTCTAATATGGACAAAGCCTTAACTTATGCCATAAATTATGCCAGGGATATAAAAGACAGTGAAGAAAAAACTAAGAAGTTTGTGAGTATGTATGTGAATAATAGAACGCTTGATTATGGGAAAGATGGTAGAGAGGCGGTAAGACTTATGCTACGTATGGGTAAAGAAAGGGGTATTATAAAGGCGAACATACCTGAGGTAATATTCTCAGACGAAATCTAATGTCACAGATGTGTTATACTTATCATCAGTCCCCGTAGCTCAGTAGGATAGAGCGCGAGATTCCTAATCTCGAGGTCGGCGGTTCGACTCCGCCCGGGGACGCTTAAATAAAGTTACGAATAACCTCAAAGATTGACAACAGAAGAGTGATAAATGACTACTCTCAATGGCTGATGAGTATAGGATATCTCAAAAAGCCGAACGTATAGAAGGTCAAACTGATAACCTTCTCCCTTACCATAGGTATGGGCGCTACTTCTGGCGGAGAAGGACCTATAGCTCTTATAGGGCGGGTATTGGATCCACGCTGTCAAACCTTTTAAGGCTCTCTAAAGAGGAAGGGAGGGTTATGCTGGTGGTGGGGCTTTCAAGGCTCCTTTTGCAGGTGCAATAGTAAGCGCCGAAGTCTTTTTTAAAAAAGACTTTGACATAGAAAATTTGACACCCGTCTTTTTGGCTTGTATAAGCTTATACATAACCGCAGACTTTTTCCTTGACTTTGAATCCATATTCTTCGTGCATATACCAGAAATCATAAACTTAAAGCCTTCTGCACTCTTTGCATACTTTCTCTTCGGTAGGGTTGAAGATAAAGCCCTGTTTAAAGACTGCTCTTGGGGGCTTTATGGCCGGCATTGTGGGAATGCTTATACCCTTTGCCATAGGAAATGGCTATGGATACTTACAGCTCATACTGAACTTAAAGCTAATAGACCCTTTACTTATACTTTCTGACGCAGTTGGGGTTGATTTAGGTGTTTCCTTTACCTTTGGATCTGGCATGTCTGGAGGCATCTTTGGACCTTTCGTTATGATGGTGGTCTTTTAGGAGCTTGTTATAGCCTGCTTTTGAATAGTACAGGCTTGACCTTCATGTGCCTTCCTTTACTGTGGTGGGAATGGTAGCCTTTTTTGGAACCTCAGCAAAGGTTCCTCTCTCCACTCTTATACTCATATCGGAGATGACAGGGGGATACGTTCTTTTGGTACCTGCCATGCTTTCTATTTTCACCGCTTACCTGATTTCTGGAAAAAGTGCTTCTTTCCAAGTCAGGTCAATACAAGGCTTGACTCTTGAGCATACAAGGAACAGTGGGGGCTTTGGAACCTTGAAAGGCTCAAGGTGAGGGACTACATGGTGGAAGCTATAACCTTGCAAGCCCACCAACCTGTAGGAGAAGCTAAAAGGCTAATGCAAGAGTATCTAAGTGAAAAGATCGCAAAGGACATTATGAGCGTGAATGTTATAACCGTAAAGCCAGAAGAGAGCATAGCAAAAACATTAAGGGAGTTAAAATAAAAGTTATGCTACAGATAGAAATACTGCAGGGAAGCCTACTTGAGGTAAATGCTGATGCCATAGTAAATCCTGCCAACTCTTTGGGCTATATGGGTGGAGGTGTAGCAGGTGTTATAAAAAAAGCAGGCGGTAGTATTATAGAAAAGGAAGCCATCCTGAAAGCGCCTATAAGTGTGGGATCTGCGGTATTTACATCTGCTGGAAGGTTAAAATTTAAAGGTGTGATACATGCGCCTACCATGGAGGAACCTGCAATGGAAACTACTGAGGAAAAGGTCAGAAAGGCTGTCAGGGCAGCCCTTGAACTTGCAGATAACATGGGCTTTAAAAGTATTGCCATGCCTGGCATGGGGACAGGTGTAGGAAAGCTTCCCAAAGATGTAGCGGCTAAGGCTATGGTCGAGGAGATAGCTAACTTTATACCCATAAATCTTCAAAAGATTGTGCTTGTAGACATAGACGAAGAACTCGTCCAAAAGTGGAGAGAATATGTGGGAAAATAGTTTACCCTCCGAAGAGAGATTCTTCTCCTTTGAAGACTCTGAAAAGTTGAAACTTTCTTTTTTAAAAGCCTGCGATGTCTTCAGGGATTATAAATTTGTCATGCTTCCTACGGTGGAAAGGTACGAAAGCGAACTTTTTACTCATGCTTACAGACCCTTTCTTGTAGGACTATGTCAAGATGGTACGCTTTTGAGTCTTAGAACAGACTGGACAGTGAGTCTTGCCAGATTCCTCTCAAGCATAAAATACCTTGAACTTCCTGTAAAGGTGTATTACTGGGGAAACGTTTTTTCACCTTCAGAAGATACTGAGAGGTTTCAGATGGGTATAGAACATCTCGGGGTGAGGGATCTTCACAGTGATGCACAGGTTATAGAAAAACTGTGCGAATATTTGATAGAGTGTTCAGTAAATAACTTTGTGGTGAATATCGGTCACATGGGCATAATAAACAGTATGCTTGAGAAGTATGAACAAAGGGATGAGATAATAAAAGCTCTCTTTGAAAAAAATTTTTCAGGTCTAAAAAAGTATCCTGAGCTGATGGAACTCCTTTATATGCAGGGGGATAGGAAGGTGGTTGAGGAATTTTTGAGAAAGCACGCTGAGTTTTCAAAAGAGTGCGAGGAACTTCTTGAAATATCCGAGTATCTGAAAGACATTCCCTTGAGCTTTGATATGTCCGAGATTAGACTTCAAAGGTATTACACAGGTATAGTCTTTGAGATCTTCCATCCAAAGCTGGGCTTCCCTATTGCAGGTGGTGGAAGATACGACAAACTTTACGCTATGTTTGGTAAGGATATACCTGCAGTTGGTGGTGCTATTTATCTGGATAGACTTCTTGAACTCTAAGAAAGTTTTGCTTTTAGCTCTTCAATCTTGGTAAGCTTCTCCCAAGAAAGATCTTCTTTGCCAAAGTGCCCGTAACAAGCTGTTTTTTTGTATATAGGTTTTCGCAAATCAAGAAAGTCTATGATCTTTTTGGGACCGGTTGGGAATACATCGAGGAGTACCTTTTTTATCTTCTCCTTATCCACCGTTTCGGTACCATAAGTTTCCAAATCAAAGGCTAAGACTTCACTCACCCCAAAGGCGTAAGCCATCTGAACCATACATCTTCTTGCAAACCCGCAGGCAACTATATGCTTTGCCATCATTCTCGCAAGATAAGAGGCAGATCTGTCCGTTTTGGTAGGATCCTTACCAGAAAAGGCGCTTCCCCCAGAGTAGGCAACATCTCCATAAGCATCGGACACTATCTTTCGTCCTGTCTGACCTGCATCGGCTACAGGTCCACCGAGTACAAACCTTCCAGAAGGGTTTATCATTATTTTTGTATTTTCGGAAATGAGGTTTGAGGGGATAACCTTTCTTATTGCCTCCTCATAGATAAACTCTCTCAAGTTATCTAAAGACACATCCGGATCGTGTTGAACAAAAACTACAAGATCCTTGATAAATAACGGATTTTCGTTTTCGTAAACGACAGTTATAAGAGCTTTCCCATCAGGTCTCAAAAAAGGTGCTTTCCCACCCTTTCTAATATCGGATATTTTCTTAGATAGATTGTGTGCTAAGGTTATAGGCAAGGGCATATAGCTTTGTGTCTCAACGCAAGCGTATCCTATCACCGTTGCTGTATCTCCAGCACCTTCAGAAGATATACCAAGCGCTATCTCCGGACTTTGCTCTTCTATAGATGTTATGACTGCAGATGTATCCGCATCAAAACCGTACTCAGGTCTGTTGTATCCAACTTCCTTTATAGTACTCCTGACTATACCCGGAATATCTACATAACTCTCTGTGGATACATGCCCTGACACAAAGGTCATTCCCGAAATGAGGAGTATCTCAAGAGATACCCTACTGTAAGGATCTTTTCTGATAAACTCATCAAGTAAAGCATCAGCTATCAAATCCGCAAGTTTGTCAGGATGTCCTTCTGTTGGTGATTCAGCCATCTTTATGTATCTTCCCATGACAATTATTATAAATTCACTCGGGTTTTATAAGATCAGCTTTTAAGTAATCCCTGAGTGCATGCGGTACAACTACAGAACCATCTTCCCTTTGGTAGTTTTCAAGTATAGCGGCAAGCGTTCTCCCTACAGCGAGTCCAGAACCGTTCAGCGTGTGGACATATCTGTTTCTACCTTGACCATCCTTAAATCTCGTGTTCATCCTTCTTGCCTGAAAGTCTTCGCAGTTGGAACATGAAGATACTTCCCTGTATCTGCCCTGAGATGGAAACCAAACCTCTATATCGTAAGTTTTTGCTGAGGAAAAGCCCATATCGCCTGTACATAAAAGCACCACTCTGTAAGGAAGGTCCAAAGCCTTAAGTACATCTTCAGCATCTAAGGTGAGCCTTTCTAACTCCTCATAAGAATCTTCAGGTCTTACTAACTTAACGAGTTCTACCTTGTTAAACTGATGCTGACGTATTATACCTCTTATATCTTTCCCATAAGCTCCAGCTTCCCTTCTGTAGCATGGTGTGTAAGATGTCAGGTATATGGGAAGCTCGTTTTCTTTGAGTATTTCATTTCTAAAAAGGTTAGTTAATGGTACTTCTGCAGTGGGTATCAGATAGAGATTGTCTCTCTCGCATACGTACAGTTCTTCTTCAAACTTTGGTAATTGTCCTGTCCCTTCCAAAATTTCTGGTCTCACAAGATGAGGTGGAAATACCTCCTTGTATCCTTTGCTTGTGTGCATGTCCAACATAAAGTTTATTAAAGCCCTCTCTAACTTCGCACCAACGCCCTTAAGTACGGTGAAGCGACTTCCAGATAGTTTCGTTCCCCTCTCAAAATCAAGTATACCTAACTTCTCACCTATTTCCCAGTGAGGTCTTGGTTCAAAACCAAACTCTTTTGGAGTGCCACACCTTCTAACTTCAAGATTCTCTTTTTCGTCCTTTCCTATAGGTACATCATCATGTGGCAGATTCGGTATGCGAAGCATTACATTTTTCAACTCTCTATCCGTAATCTCAAGCTTCACCTCAAGCTCCTCTATGCTATTCTTGATCTTTCTCATTTCCACTTCAAGGTTCAGTGTGTCCTTACCCTGTTTTTTCATGATCCCTATTTCTTTACTTACACGGTTCCTCTCAGCTCTAAGATTTTCAAGCTCTTTAAGGATACTTCTCCTTTCTTCGTCAAGTTCAAGTATACGATCAACAAGTTCATCATATCCTTCGCCTCTTGTCCTCAGCCTCTCTTTTACAAAATCGCTTTTCTTTCTTATAAGCTCAAGATCAAGCATGGTTCTATAATTTTAATCCATGAAAAAACCTCAAACCCCTCTTCTGGCTGTGGATGGTGTAGTTAGGCTGTGGAAAGAAACCACCTTCAGAGGTATAGTGCTTATAGAGAGGCTTTACCCACCTTACGGTTTTGCACTACCAGGTGGCTTTGTTCAAATTGGTGAAACTGTGGAGGAAGCTGTAATAAGAGAGATAAAAGAAGAGACTGGGCTTGACGCAAGTATAAGAAAGCTGCTCGGTGTATACTCTCACCCAAATAGAGATCCGAGATTCCATGTAGCTTCTGTAGTTTTTATTCTTGATGCTGAGGGGAGTCCTTCGGCTGGTGATGATGCAAAAAAAGTCCACATATTTAAGCTTGAGGATATACCCTTTGATAAGCTCGTCTTTGATCATGGAAGTATACTTTGGGACTTCATAAGATCTTAGATATAAAATGCCAACATTGTTCTGAAAGGAATTTCTCATTCAGCGTGTTTATAATTAATTAAGTTCAAAATGTACGGAAAGGTATTTTTTGCTTTGTTGATGATATGCCTGATGGCTTACGCTCAGGATTGTGCGTCCCTCATGTCAAGATACACAGCACTTGAGAAAGATGCTATATATGAAGAGCTGATGAGTGAGGCTGACAGACTTATAAAGGAAGGATGTTCTACGGGTAACAGCAAACTTCAGCGCTCCGCAGATAAGGTACTTTACGCTCTTGAGGTTCTCAAAAGTGATGACTTGAAACTACCTTCAGACAGAAAGCTCCTTGACATAGTAGTGCAGAAAAGATTAAAAAATGCTCTTCTTACTCTTAACGCTTCAAGAAAATATAGAGATAAGTATAAGAATCTCTATTCTTATGAGCTACTCTTTTATCAAGTAGCAAAGGAAAACAGTAGAGTTAAAGATTATGAGTATGCCTTAAAATACTCTCAGGCATCTTACTTTTTAGGAAGAGCCATACTTGAACTAAGATGAGTTTTAAAGAAGGAGATTACGTAATTATACTATACAGGGAGAGGAAGTATCTGAGGAAGCTTGTGAAAGGCATGAGTCTGAGTGTGCGGGGACACACTATAAACTTTCACGATATATTGGGGAAACAGGATGGGCAGAGGGTTGGTGAATTCTTTGTACTAAGCCCTACCCTTGAAGACATTATACTCTTAGGTTTTGAAAGGAAAACACAGATTGTTTATCCAAAAGATGCCTTTTATATAGCTTTAAAGTTAAATGTAAAGCGCACAGATAAAGTGTTAGAGTTCGGTACAGGTAGTGGTGCTATGACCACCGTCCTTTCATATTTAGCCGGAGAGGTGTGGACTTATGAAACCTCCAAAGATTTTTATGCCAATGCTTTGAAAAACTGGGAGAAATTTAATCTATGCACCAATGTAAAGGCTTTTAATACCAACTTCCTTGAAGCCCATTTTGAAGAAGAGTTTTTTGATGCGTGCTTTGTTGATGTGAAAGAGCCATGGGAGTATTTAGAAAAGGTCTGGAAAGTATTAAAGCAAGGTAAAGTTTGTGCCTTTGTACTTCCAACTACCAATCAGGTGAGTAAATTGCTATCTTTCATGAAACCCCTTTTTACTGATCTTGAAGTGATGGAGATCCTGTTGAGACATTATAAAATAAATCCAGAAAGGCTCAGACCAGAAGATCAAATGCCCGCCCACACAGCTTATCTTATTTTTGGAAGAAAAAGGATATAACTACCCTTTATGTCGTAAGTTTGTATTCTGCAATAGTCATATCCTTTTGGTGCTTCTTTACCCTTCATCACGAAGACGGAGATGCGAGCTAATTTATTGAGCATGGGCAGGATCTCTTTGAGTTGACCCAAAGCCCTGCACACAACTATATCAAAGCTTTCTTCAATATTCTCTGCCCTTTTACAAAGAACTGTATATTCAAGACCGAGTTTTACCTTCAGGTATTCAAGGAAGGCACACTTTTTAGCAACGGACTCTACCAAGGTTAGGTTTATGCGATCACCGTAGTATATTTTGAGAGGTACACCCGGGAAACCGGCACCTGAACCCACATCGCACACACTCTTACCCTCCACATTTATGCCCTTTTCCCTAAAGCACAACGCTAAGGTAAGAGAATCAACAAAGTGCCGAATAACTATTTGCTTATCATCCTCAATAGCCGTAAGCTTGTGTACTCTATTCCATTTTTTTAATTCCCGTATATAGATTTTAAAGAGTTCCGACTGTCTGGAAGACAACTCAAATCCGTTTCTTTTGAAGATCTCTTCTATCAAGATTTGAGCAGATACTGTATATCTTTAGCCATTTTATCCGGATCTTGTTTTGCAGGAGTGTAGAGAAGTTTTATCCTCATATCGGGGGTCACTACGTATATGGTAGCTGTATGATCTACGAGATAACCTGCGGCAGACTCACCTTTCACCTTTCTGTAGAAAACCTTGTACTCTTTGGCTACCTTCTTTATATCCTCTTGGCTTCCGGTAAGACCTACAAAAGTAGGATAGAAGAAAGGTACATAACCCTTCAAAACGCTCGGACTGTCCCTTTCTGGATCAACAGTTATGAAAAGAACCTGAACCCTTTGTCTCTCATTTTCCTTAAGCTTTTTCATCATGTTTGCAAGTGTAGTCAAGGCTGTTGGACATACATCCGGACAATGAGTATAACCGAAAAATATGACTACTATATTACCCTTTGATGTGTAGTCAGACAATTTTACCTGCTTTCCATCGTAGTTTGTGAGCTTAAAGTCATAAGCGGGCTGATCGTAAACAAAACCGTAAAATTCGTGCTTTTTTTGACAGGAGAGAGCTAAACTTAAAATAAACGACCATGTTATAAATAACGCTAATTTCCTCATATCACCAGATTATAACCTATGTGGTAAAATTGGTGCTATGGAGTTTGAACCAGTAATAGGTCTTGAGATACACGTACAGATGGATACAAAAACAAAGATGTTCTGCTCGTGTCCTGTAGAGTTTGGGGCTGAACCTAATACGAGAGTATGTCCCGTGTGTCTTGCTCTTCCTGGAAGCCTGCCAGTAACTAACAGACAGGCTGTAGAGTACGCTATAAGAGCTTCTCTCGCCCTGAACTGTGAGATAAGAACCAGATGCCTTTTTGCAAGGAAAAATTACTTCTATCCTGATCTTCCAAAAGGGTATCAAATATCCCAGTATGAGGAACCCCTTGCTGTAAACGGATGGCTTGAGATTGAAGGTAGAAAAATAAGGATAAGGAGACTCCATATAGAGGAAGATGCAGGTAAAAACATCCATGAAGGTTCAAAAACGTACGTGGATCTAAACAGAGCGGGAACCCCACTGATGGAAATAGTCACCGAACCAGATATAAACTCTGCAGAATTGGCAAAGCTCTTTTTAGAAGAACTCAGAAATATCATGAGATACACAGGTGTATCAAAAGCTGATATGGAAAAGGGTCAGCTAAGATGTGATATAAATGTATCTATAAGACCCAAAGGCTCTAACATTCTCGGTACCAGAGTGGAGATAAAGAATGTAAACTCTTTCAGATTCGTCCAAAAGGCTATAGAAAGTGAAATAGAAAGGCAGATAAAGATACTGTCTTCTGGAGGACAGATAAAGCAAGAGACGAGAACTTTTGATCCTGCCACTGGTCTTACTCACCCTATGAGAACTAAGGAAGAAGCACAAGACTATAGGTACTTTCCTGATCCGGATCTTCTACCTTTGATAATTTCCAAAGAATGGGTAGAGGACATAAAAAGGCGTATGCCAGAACTCCCTTCACAGCGTAGAGAGAAGTTTGTGAAGAAGTACGGTCTTACCAAGTATGAAGCGAAGGTTATGACGGATCTCAAAGCTGTAGGTGACTTTTTTGAAGAAGCACTACGTTTTTATCATGAACCTAAACTTTTATCCAATTGGCTTTTAAACGACCTTTTAGGGCTTTTGAACGAAGCGGGCAAAGACATAGAAGGGTCACCAGTAAATCCCTCACAACTTGCCAAACTCGTAAGCTTTATAAAGAATGGTACGATCTCTTCAAAACTTGCCAAAGAGGTGCTTAAACTTATGGTAGAAACCGGTAAGGATCCCGAGCTTATTATAGAAGAAAGAGGACTAAAACAGGTGAGTGATGAAGAGAGTATAAAGAAGCTCG
This sequence comes from Hydrogenobacter sp., assembly GCA_041287335.1. Lineage (NCBI taxonomy): Bacteria > Pseudomonadati > Aquificota > Aquificia > Aquificales > Aquificaceae > Hydrogenobacter > Hydrogenobacter sp. The sequence continues at coordinate 4,912 of JBEULM010000033.1, read as the reverse complement.
TAGAGGAGGTACTCAGAAATCACCCCAAAGAAGTAGAAAGATATCTACATGGTGAGGAAAAGATATTCGGCTTCTTGGTAGGGCAAGTTATGAAGTTAGCCAAAGGTAGAGCAAATCCTCAGTTGGTCAACAGGATCCTGCACGAGCTTTTAAAAGTTTATACGGGTTGAGCCTTTTTACCCTTCGGTAGCAGGAGCATAAGCACAGGTGAAAGAACCACCATTAATATGGAGACTATCTGATTCCAAGTAAGACCTATACCGGGAATAGGAGGAGTCACACCCCTGTAAAACTCAAGGAAGAACCTGAGGATACCGTAAAGGATCATGTAAAGTGAAAATACAAAACCGTCAAAGGGTTTTTTTCTGTAAGCCAAGAGTAAAAGAAAGAATATGAGTATAAGCCCTATGAATTCCATAAGTTGTGTAGGATAAAGTGGCATGTAGGGTGGAGCTACCGCACCCTCGGGAAAAACCATATAAAAGAAAGGGAACTTAGTTGTAAGATGAATACCCGGCGTGGAAACACCTTGTACTGGAAAGGGAAGTCCGTAACAGCATCCTGCTGAAGTACATCCAAGTCTTCCTACAGCATGCGCAATTGTCAAAGATAGCGCAGCTATGTCTCCTACCTTCCAAACAGGAAGTTTGTACCTCACTATGCCAACAATAACTCCTAATACACCTCCAAAAAGTCCACCAAAAAAGTCCATTCCGCCGTTCCATATAGCGATCACATCCACAAATCCCTTTATCTGTTCGGGATGCTCGATCACGTAAGATAGCCTACCTCCGATTATGCCGAAAGCTAAAGCCAAAAGTAGTGTGTTTTCTATATGAGATGCGTTTAAGCCTTCCTTTTTTGCAAGCTTCAAGCTGAGAAAGTATGCCAAGAGCGCACCAGTTGCAACAAGGACACCATACGTGTATATTTTGATACCAAATAGCTCAATAAGTACAGGAAACATAACTTTTAAACCTCCATAAGGTATTTTTACCCATAGCCGAATATCAAGTCAAGTATACCCGCTTCTATCCGTATCTCCCAATTTCTAAAGTTATCCTCTTTGTTAAGCACTGTAAGGTAACCCTCCCTCTCAAGATAGAGTATGAGTTTAGCAAGGTTAGATAGTCCGCATATTTTAGCACTCTGAAGATCCTCTATCTTTACCTTAGGCTGGGGTACTTCCGCCTCTTTGTATATTCTCAGAAGTTCGTCCTTGAGGTTGTAGTGCAAACTGTCAAAGTCGCACACTTAGAGCCTCCTTTATAACTTCCGAGTCTTTAAAGGGATGCCTCACACCTTTTATTTCCTGATAGTCTTCGTGTCCTTTGCCAGCAACCAAAACTATATCACCCGGCTTAGCAAGACTCAGAGCTATATTTATAGCTTTCTTTCTGTCTTCTTCCACGATCACCTTTGATGTATCTTTTATACCAATGCATATATCTTTTATAATGTCCATAGGTTCTTCGTCTCGCGGATTGTCCGATGTTATTACAAGAAGGTCCGACAAGCGTTCTGCCACACTTCCCATTAGTGGTCTTTTTGTTCTGTCTCTGTTTCCGCCAGCACCAAAAACCGTTATTACTCTTTTCTTGGATAGTCTTCTTATACTCTTGAGTATATTCTCAAGAGCATCAGGCGTGTGCGCATAATCTACTATCACCAAAAAACCATTCCCTCTGTAAGTTTCAAATCTACCGGGTACATAAACCTTTCTTACTCCTTCCTCAATGGCTTTTGCATCCACACCTAAAAGGAGACCGCAGAGTACAGCCAAAGATAGGTTATACGCCTGAAAATCTCCTACAAGGTTTGAGCATAGTTCGTAAATTTTCCCTTCGTACTCTACCTTTAGCCTTGAGCCATGAAAATCTGTATTGAAATCAATTATCTTAAAGTTTCCTTCCTTTCCGTAGGTTATAGCTCTGCCCTTTAACTCCTTGACTATTCTTTTCCCGTACTCATCATCTGAGTTTACCAGAGCATAATCGTATACGTACTCAGTAAAGAGCCTGAGTTTTGCTTTAAAGTAGTTTTCCATGCTTTTGTGATAGTCAAGGTGATCGTGGGAGAGGTTGGTAAAGCCTACCACACAAAAGCGTGTACCCCAAACCCTTTTTTGATCAAGAGCGTGTGAAGAAACCTCAGCAACAACAGCTTCAGCACCGTCTTCAAGCATATTTCTTAAAGTCATATGCCAAGCTGTAGGGTTGGGTGTTGTCCTGCTTTCGTACTGATATATTTTGTTCAAAAATCTGTAATACACAGTTCCTACAAGACCCGTCTTTATACCCGCTTTGTTGAGGATAGCTTCTATTAAGTGCGTGGTTGTTGTTTTACCGTTTGTACCTGTTATACCAATTACTTTCAGTTTTTTAGAAGGCTCACCGTAAAAGGCATCTGCAAGCTCCCCGAAAGCCCTTCTGGTATCCTCCACTTTCACAATGCGCTCATCTGAAAGTCCTAAATCCCTCTCCACAAACACCCATTTTGCACCTCTGTTTAGAGCTTCCTTGACAAAATCATGTCCGTCATTTTTGGATCCTTTTATAGCAACGAAGATGTAATCTTCCTTAACATCCTTGGAATTTTCTGTTATGCCTTTTACACCAGAAAGGAGGTCTTTTATGTTCATCTTCACTTTTCCGTGATCGTTTCCTCCACCTTCATACCGAAGTGTCTTCCCGCTTCTTCTATGTAACCTAAAACCTCGTCACCTTCTTTTAGTTCAACTACGGAAATGGGCATCCCGTCAGGTTTTGTAAGTCTTATAGTTTCCGCATTTTGAAGTATTGCGCTAACTTTTTTGTTATCAACCCTCCCCTCTACCAAAAGCATTGGACGCCTCTCCACCTTTGATCTCCCTACATAGACGAGTCTCCCTCTCCCTTTGTAGTCATAAACCATCACCGCATCTCCAGAAGAAAGCTCGCACAGATACTTGGTTTTGTTGTTTGGTACCCTTACATACATGTGTACAGCACCTGCATTTACTCGGAATGGTCTTGAAGCTACGTAAGGATTTTCCTCAGTTTCCGCATGCACAAGAAACATACCACCAGAAGAGTTGCCTACCAGCATACCTTCACCTCGGTTAAGCAAGGATGTGGTATCCACGCACACCCTGTCTCCCAAACCGAGTGCAAATATGCGTGTGATCTTAACTACAGATAGTGAAACTTTTTCTTCCTCTTCCTCCAAAGCCTTTCCAACCCTTTTTATGGTATTTATATCCTCGCTTTTTAAAACCACACCTTTCACACCCTTTTCCAGTATCTTCAGAGCAGTTTTTGCTTCTTCTTCGTTTCTTACTACCGCGTAAAGCTCTTCCCTTTGAGCTACCAAATTCTCAAGAGGAATTACCGTCCAATCCGTGGTCTCAACAATTACTTTCACGTGTGGAGGATACTTCCCGGCTCTTTCCTCATCTTCCTTTCCCTTTATAAGCACGTATACAACATCCTCACCCAGCTTCATATCTCCATCCTGAGAAACCACATTCACCCTTCCAAGTCTTTTAACTTCTTCTTTTTTGGAGGGATCGTTCAAAATTATTGTAGTAGCTCCCGACTCAATGGCTGTAGTTATAAACTTTTTATCATAACCTTCAGCCCAATACCAAAATTCCTTCATGACTCTAAAATTATATCACCGATGAGATTAAAAACTTCAACAGTGCCTTTTGCGTGTGCAATCTGTTTTCAGCTTGCGTAAAAATAAAGTCAGCGTACTTTTCAAAGATCTCTTCGGTTATTTCCTCGCCCTTTTTAGCAGGAAGACAGTGCATTACCTTAACATCCTTCCTTGCATGAGATAAAAGTTCTTCATTCACCTGATAAGGTAATAACATATTTATCTTTTCTTCACTTCTTTCCTGATTCATACTCACCCAAACGTCTGTATAAATAACATGCGCATCTTTTACAGCTTCTACGGGATTTACGGTCAGGTATATGCTACCTCCAGTGATTTTACAAAGATCTTCTCCTGCCTGATAATAGTAGCTACTCGGTTCGTAACCCTCCGGAGTTGCAACAAAAAGGTTAAGACCAAAAAGCCCAGCAGCTACCAGCCAAGTGTTGCATACATTATTCCCATCACCCACGTACGCTATCTTTATATTCCTTATATCCTCCTTGAAGGTTTCATAAAGCGTGAATACATCGCTAAGCACTTGACAAGGGTGTGACATATCGGTGAGTGCATTTATCACCGGTATTGTTGAGTACTTGGCATATTCTTCAAGCCTTTTGTGTGAGTCCGTCCTGATTACTATACAGTCCAGATATCTTGATAAAGTCCTTGCAGTATCTTTAAGATCTTCACCCCTTGAGATCTGAAGACTTTGCTCAGCTAAGTATATGGTATTTCCACCAAGCTGATTTACAGCTACCTCAAAAGATACCCTCGTTCTTGTAGATGGTTTTGTGAAAAAAAGCCCAACATTTTTGCCAAAAAGATGCTTTTCCCTATCCTGCCCACGCTTTATACTTTCAGCGTTCAGCAATATACTCCACCCCTCGTCCGGGGTTATATCCCAAAGATCCACAAAGTTTCTTATCATTTTTAATATTATACATAAAGCTTGCGCACACTACAAAACTTCTGTATAATTTTATTGTGAAGTTTTGCGGGACCTTAACAGTCCCGTGTCATCTTTAGAGCTGAATATGGTATGTGTTTTAAAAAGGAAAGGCAAGTCAAGGGTGTCATCTTGATGTCAAGATGCTTTTATGCGTTGATGACTTTATGACTTGATGACATACCATTTAAAAGCTTGTGTGTCAAAGCTTTAAACTTTATAATTCTATACTCAACCTTGCATGACCGACGATTTTCGGAAATTAATTTCATTTGAAGAAGGTACCCCCTTGACAAAATCCTTGATATGCCTTATTATCTTTAA
>JBEULM010000032.1 GCA_041287335.1 Hydrogenobacter sp. | reverse complement strand
TGCGAGGTTTTGCAACTTTTCTTCCATTTCCTTCTGTAACTTTTCCACTTGCTTCTCCATCTCCCTTATATCCTTTTCCCTTTTGTATAGTTCTTCCTCTCTCCTTTCCAAAACTTCAAGTCTCCTTTCAATCTGGTGTTCCCTCTGTATGAGGTTCTGTTCAGTTTTTTGGATCTCCATCCTCTTTTCCGCTATATACTCTTCCGTTTCCCTTTTCCTCTTTTCTATATCCTCTTTGATCTTTGACGCCTCTTCCCTCGCTCTGGTAAGTATGCTTTGTGCTTCCTCTATGGCAAGTTTTCTGTACCTTTCCACCTCCTCTTTGGCTACACTTATGAGTCTTTCGGTTTCATCCTTCGCATCCTGCCTTATCTTTTCTGCCTCAAGTTGAGCTCTTTGCATCATCTGCTGAGCTTCAAGCTTTACCCTTTCTATATCCACCTGAGATAAAGCTGAGCCTACTTCTTTCCTGAAAAACTTTGATATGGCAAAACCAATAAAAAGTGAGACTAAGGAAGCTATAATTATCACTAATATCGCTTCAGTACTCATACTTCTTACCTCCTTTTAAGATGTATAATTCGGTGACCAACACATCTACAGGCTGATCCCATTCGTCAATGGGTATTTCTTCAAGCACCTGAAAGCTATAAGCTACTCCCACCTTTACTCCCTTTACCCCCTTTAGCAACTTGTCATAAAAACCCTTTCCGAAGCCTATTCTGTAACCCCTCGTGTCAAAGACTATTCCCGGCACAACGGCAAGCTCCACTTGTTGAGGATCTACTTCATCGCCTCCATCCGGCTCGGGTATGCAGAAAGAACCCGGTTTGAGTTGCTGAGGGGTTTGTATTCTGTAAAGCCTTAACCTATCGTGTGCCACTTTTGGAAGCAACACTTCTTTCTTGAGTGATACGGATTCCCATATAAGAGATGTAAGATCAGGCTCTTTTTTTATAGGACAGTAAAGAAGTATCCTTTTGGCGTTTTTAAAGTCTGATAGGTTCTTCAGCCCTGCCCTTATTTTCTCCGAGTAGAGTACTACCTCCTCCTCTCCCATTGCCTCTCTTCTATTTAAAAATTCCTTTCTTAACTCACCTTTCTTCAAAACCTTCATCTTCCGCCTCCTTTCTCAGGAGGGGAAGGCAAGAAACCCACCCGTGCGGTGGCGAGGAGGTATCGGTGGGCCCCCTGCTCTTGAGGTGGGTGCTCTCCCGGAACGCCTTGCAGACAGTTCCGGAGACCGAGCTCCCTATTGGCTCACCTTGTGGACCCCAATTTAAACCTCTCTACCACCAACAGGGTAGGCTCTATCTAAGCCGCGCACCAAAGTTTTCCTCAAGGGAACTCACCAACGTATTCACCAAACTGTTAGCTTCCCCATCGGACATGGTACCTTCAAAACTTCTAAATACCAACCTAAAACTTACACTCTTCTTGCCTTCCCCAACATCTGAGCCTGTATAAACACTGAACACTTTCACTTCTTCTAACTTCTCCTTAAGTAAGTTCCGTATATGTGATATTAATTTATCCACCTGCAGGTCTTTGTCCACGATCAGGGAAAGGTCTCTTATGATGGGTGGGAACTTAGAAAAGGGTCTGTATTGTCTAACGCCCTCTTTGATAACGGATAGTCTCAGTTCCCCTATGAACACTTTCCCTTTCAACTCCAAACTTTCCGCAAGTTTGGGACTTAGTTGTCCTGCAAAGCCCACCTTTTCTTGCTCTAACCTCAGTCCAATCCGCACATGAGGATGTAAGAAATCGTAAGAAACTACATCACTTTGGAAAGTTACTCCAAAGAGCCTTCCAACATCAAGAAGCAAGCTAAGTAAATCGTAAGCTGTATACTCTTCTTTGGGATAAAGCCTTCGCGCTCCCATGAGAAGTATACCCAGCATCTCCTCCTCTCCTTCACGTGTGTAAACCTTTCCTACTTCAAAGAGTGCCATGTGATGATTGTGTTGTCTCTGGTTGTAAAGGCACACCTTTATGAGCGACGGCAAAAGAGATGTCCTCATGTAAGCTTGGCTTTTAACAAGGGGGTTTGTTATCTCTACACTGGGTTTTTCTATGCCCAAAAGCTCGTACATATCTGTATCTTCAAAGGAGAAAGAGATGATCTCAAAAAGACCCCTGCTTTTTAGAAGAGACCTTACCTCATCTAAGCTTTTTTTACAGCGAAAAGGTATGGAGGGAAGGGTAAGCACCTGCGAAGGTATACGATCGTATCCTCTTATCCTAAGAACTTCTTCTATTATATCCACGTCCCTTTGTATGTCAAAACTCCTGTGGGATGGTATGTGTACTTCAATTCCGCATCTGAGTGCTGTATTTGGTATGCCAAGTCTTGTGAGTATTTGTGAGGCTTCCTTTTTGTCCATATATTCACCGGCGTATCTTTTATACTTTTCTATGCTCAAGAAGATGCTCTTAGGTCTGTAAGGTACGGGATACACATCCCTCACAGCGGTTAATACTCCACCTGCGGTATCAAGTATGAGTTTTATAGCTAAGTCATGATACTTCTTGACCCCTTCTATATCCACACTCCTTTCAAATCTGTAAGAGCTATCCGTCTGTATGCTCAACACCTTAGAAGACCTTCTTATCCTGTAAGGCTCAAAGTAAGCGGACTCAAGGAGTATTCTCTTTGTATTCCAGCTGACAGCCGTATTTGCACTACCTATCACTCCAGCAATAGCGATAGGTTTTTCTTCATCAGCTATAACTAAATTCTCCTGGGTGAGTTCCCTCTCAGAATTCATAAGTGTAAGGATCCTTTCACCTGGCTTCGCACTTCTTACTTTTATACCGCCTTTTAGTGTGTCTGCGTCAAAAGCGTGAAGAGGTTGACCATCACGTAACATCACATAATTGGTAATATCTACAACGTTATTTATGCTCCTTACTCCGCATTGCCATAATCTCTTCCTTATCCACAGAGGTGACTCCCTTACTGTGATTCCCTCTATGAGTGCGCCTCTGTATCTTTTGCAATCCTCATCAAGTATCTCTATGTTTATGTCGTTTGTGTCCTCAAAGCCAACTCTCTCTCCCTCTTTAAACTCCCTTCCAAAAATTGCGCATATATCCCTTGCCAATCCTCTCACACTTAGCATATCACCTCTGTTGGGAGTTACTTCAATCTCCAGCAGATATTCGCCAAAGCCTAAAAGATCGTAAGCTGAAATACCTGGACTTAAATCCTCCCAGATCTTCAGCACGCCTTCTGAATAAGCTTCAAGTCCCAGTTCTCCAGCCGAAAGTAGCATACCTTCAGAAACAATTCCGTCAAACTCTCTTTTGCTTATACACATATTGCCTACTCTTGCGTTAGGAAGCGCCAAAATCACACCATCCCCCACTTTGAGGGATCTATCAGCTGTAACTACCTTAGGACAGTATCCGCTACCTACATCTATAGCACAGATCAATAAGTTTTGTCTTGAAGGATGAGGCTTTATATCAACCACCTTTCCAAAAACCACCCCATCCATATCCGTATCAAGCTTAATTAAGCTTGTCTCAACGCTCCTCAAAGTTAGTTCTCTGGCTACATCTTCTGGAGATATGTCATGTACGTCTGTGAATTCTGATAGCCAGCTGTAAGGGACTTTCATACAACCATTATATCAAAGTGAAGCTATAATTTTGTGTAATGTCCCTTTACGCTGTTGAGGTAAAGGATCTTTTTAAAGTTTATGACGCAAAAGTGCATGCCCTTAACGGTATAAGCTTTAAGGTTGAAGAAGGGCAAGCTTTTGCTTTGCTCGGTCCGAACGGTGCTGGTAAGACTACCCTCATGCGTATACTCACAACTCAAATAAAGCCCACATCAGGGGAAGCATACATACTGGGCTATCATGTAGAGCGCCAAAGCGCTCAAGTAAGGAGACTCATAAGCTACGTGCCTCAGGAGATGAGCGTATGGACGGACATAACAGCCTACGAGAATCTCCTAATATATGCAAAACTTTTCGGTCTTCCAAAAGAGAAAAGGAGTAAGGTCATAGATAGGGTTTTGGAAGATATGGATCTTAAAGAGGTCAAGGACGAGCTGGTAAACACCTTTTCGGGTGGTATGATAAGGAGACTTGAGATAGCCTGTGCCATGCTTATACAACCCAAGGTCATGTTTTTGGACGAACCTACTATTGGGCTTGATCCTGCCGCGAGGAAGAGGGTGTGGGAAAAACTCAACCAATTTAAAAATGAGTTTGGTGTGACTATATTTTTCAACACACACTATATGGATGAGGCGGATATGTATGCCGATCGTGTAGCCATAATAAACAACGGCTGTATAGTTGTCAGTGGAACCTGCGAGGAGCTAAAACGCTCACTTGGTGGTGAGATGATAATCCTTCATTTAGCAAATTCTTACACAAATTTGGATCCTCTAAAGAAGGTACAGGCGGTTAAAGAGGTTTATATGCAAGAGAATGAGCTGAGAATTCTCGTTGACGATGCGGAAGGATCTTTGCCTGCTATCATGGAGTTTTTCAGAGATACAGGGATAAGTGTGAAAAGGGTCTCCGTTTCTAAACCAACACTTGAGGATGTATTCTTGAAGTATGCGGGAACCAAGTTTGAGAGTGCGGAAAGAATAAGCGATGTGAGGCGTACAAGACAGATGTTCATTAGGACATAAGATGAATACTCTTAAAAATATCCTCATTATGATTGAGTTAGAGCTTAGGAGACTCAAACATGACAGAACTGAGATATACTTTAGAGCGGTTCAGCCTTTGCTCTGGCTTATCATATACGGACCTGTCATGAGCAGTGTAAGGGCAATACCCACCGAAGGAGTACCTTACACCGACTTTATAACTCCGGGTATTCTTGTACAATCAACTACTTTTGTAAGCATTTTTTATGGGCTTATGATGGTTTGGGAAAGGGATATGGGAATACTCAAAAGACTTCTCGTCACACCCGCATCAAGGCACTCCATAGTTATAGGCAGAGCTATGGCATCAGGTGTGAGATCACTATTTCAAGTCTTCATCATCGTACCGATAGCTTACATTATAGGTGTCAGGTTTGTATCTAATCCCTTCTACTTTCTATTGGCGATCACAGTTATATTTCTCTCGTCAGGTGGTTTTGCATCTGTGTCCATACTCGTAGCTTCCTTTATGAAAACGAGGGAGAGATTTATGGGAATAGGACAGGCGATCATAATGCCTCTGTTCTTCGCCAGCAGCGCTTTATACCCAGTTGAGCTTATGCCCCCTATTGTGAAAGAGATATCCATAATCAATCCACTCACTTACGTAGTTGACGCCGTGCGAGGGCTTCTCATCACAGGTAATATCTCACACCTTGGTATTGATATGGCTGTGATCTTTCTTTTTGATGTCGTGATGTTTGTTATATCTTCACTGAGCTTCAGGCGCATTATAGAGTAAGTGTGGTAAAATTAGCACCTATGCTTAGAGTGGTTCTAACCTTATTAGTTGCGCTTAGCTTCTCCTTTTCCCATAAGCTTATAGCTACCACTTATCCCGTATATTACCCTCTATATTACATAGCTAAGGGAAGACAGAATGTAGATGTATTGATAAAAACGCAGGCAGATCCTCACCACTACGAGCTGACACCGAAAGATGCCCAAAGGCTAATCGAAGCCGACCTTGTTTTTACCTTAGGTGTGGAAGGTTGGGAAGAAAACATCCTTCGGGATCTTCCTAAGGGAAGAGTGGTTTTATTAAAAGATGGTATAAGCTTTGTAAAGTACGGAAAGTTCCCGGACCCACACATTTGGCTCTCTCCAAGAGAGTATGCCATCCTCATAAAAAACGTGAAGGAAGCCCTCTTGAGATATGATCCTCAAAGTAAAGCATACTACCAAAAAAGGTACGAAGAATATATGCAAAAACTTGTAAAGCTTGAAAGAGCCTTTGCAAACACCTTGAAAAACTGCAAATACAGAACTATAGTAAGCACGCACAGAGCGTGGGATTACTTAGCTAAGGATTATAATCTGAGAACCGTTAGTCTCACAGGTGTGCATGCGGAGGAAGAACCAAGACCCTCGGAAATAATGATGATAATACAGACAGTAAAGAGGGAAGGGATAAAGTACATATTTGCGGAACTTGGTCAAGACAAAAAAGTGGCAGACTTTATAGCAAGTCAGACAGGTGCCAAAGTGCTTTTGCTCAACTCATCACTTTTTCCAAGACGATATTCCGATAACTACTTTACCATTATGGAAGAAAATCTCAAAGTTCTGAAAGAGGGATTGCAATGCAGATGAGGGAAGTATTAACTGTGCGAAACCTCACCTTTCGCTATAGAAAGGAAGAGCCTTTAATTGAAAACTTAAACTTTTCCGTATTTGAAGGGGAGTTTTTCGGTATACTCGGTCCAAACGGCTCTGGTAAAACCACCCTTCTTAGGATCATGCTTGGTTTTTTAAAACCTCTTGAGGGTAGCGTGGAGATCTTCGGAAGAGACATAAAAAGTTTCAAAAATTGGGAGAAGATAGGGTATGTGCCTCAGAGATTTTATGTGGAGAGAGCTTTTACCGGAACAGTAGGTGAGCTTTTCAGAGCTATAGCTCCTAAGGAAAAGGTAGGATGGATCATAGCTTACCTTCACCTTGAGGACATACTGAGAAAGCCTTTCACTCATCTATCTGGTGGGCAACAGCAAAAGGTACTTCTCGCTCTTGCCCTTACAACAAATCCCGATCTTTTGATACTTGATGAGCCACTCACTGGTCTTGATATACATGCTCAAGAGCATATAGAAAGCATACTCAGGGAAATAAGCCAAAGGAGAACGGTTATAGTGGTTTCTCACGACGTAGGATTTATCGTAAGGAACTCAAGCAGGATCCTATGCTTGGGTATGCACGAATGTAGACTTGTAAAGGCTCAGGATCTTGAGAGTATGCTAAAAGAACTTTACAGACTCCACTGACATGACTCTTTTAGATTACACCTTTATATGGAAGGGACTCTTAAGCGGTTTATTAATTAGCGCTTCTACAGCACTTATCGGTGTTTTTCTGCTTATGAAGAGGTTATCCCTCATAGGAGCTGGGCTTTCTCACGCAGCCTTTGGTGGTATAGCCTTAGCTATACTCTTTAATGCTGACCCGACACTTTTTACAGTGTTTTATACACTGCTTTCCGGAATTATCCTCCAGTACCTCATAGAAAGCAAGGGACTCCCCGCGGATACAGTGATATCCTTATTTTTTTCTGTAGGAGTAGCCTTGGCTGTTGTCATCTTGGGCATCACCCAAAATCTCGGAACTAACGTATACTCTTATCTCTTTGGGAGCATACTCACCGTCTCGGATACCGAACTTTTTAGCGCGGTAGCCACATCAATATTCACTTTTTTGTTTATTTTTATCAATTACAGAAAGCTCTTACTAATAAGTTTTAACGAAGAAATAGCCACCTTAAGAGGTGTAAAGGTACGTGTATTAAACTATATGCTTGTAAGTGTAGCATCCATAAACATAGTTTTTGCAATAAAGGCTGTTGGACTGATCCTTGCCTCATCTTTCATAGCGATACCTCCTATGTCTGCGCTACTCATCTGCACTTCTTTTTTTTCCACCATGATGGTATCTGTGAGCGTATCTTTTATTGCCACAGTTTTTGGAATTTTACTTTCACTGCGATTAGATATACCACCAAGTGGTTCTGTGGTACTATCTATGGTGTTTATATTTTTAATATTTACCATCTGGAAGGTGTTTCTCAATCTAAAAAAAAGATCTTTACGAGCTTTTTAGCCTTTTGAGGATCCTTTTTGAGTAGTTCCTTTGCCATATACATAGCCTTACTACCCGAACCTTTTGGAAGGTTATGTTCCTCTAACCAGAGGAGGAACTTAGCCCTCGCAAACATGCTCGCTACTGAAGTTGCAACTTCCCTCTCACCCTTGCGCTCAAATACTACATCCCTTCCAAAGGGATTATGTGATGAATAAGCATCTATATGTATTTTAGCGTCATAGTTTTTACGCAGTTCTTCTATAAGCGTACCGTAAGCTCTATCCATTATCCTGCTGTAGTTCTTAACCTCTTCGTAAAGAGCATTCAAAAGCTCCGGTTCGTAAATGACACATCTCGCTTCTACAAGCAAAGACAGTTTCTGTACCCTCTTTAAAAGCTCATCATCCTTCAAAAGTTTACAATCCTTCGGAGTCGCTAAAAGCACTTCTTTGTATGAAGATGGGGATATAACAGCACAGCACACCACGAGTGGACCAAATACGTCTCCCTTACCCGATTCATCACAACCTATCTGCACATTTTTCGGTATTTTTATGAAGGAAAGTACAAGATCTCTGATATGTTGAGACTTTTCACCTTGCAAAAGCAGAGAACCTGAAGGATAAAGCGTTGCGCACGTACCTTCCTTACATACAGACCATAAAGCGTTTTTTACCTCCCTCTGATAAAAACCCAAACTCCTTAAGATTTCAAATATCTCTTCGTAATACTCTTCTGGAAGTCTCAAGCTTATATTCAAAACAGTTTAATATTTTATCACTTGATCAGTCCCTAATCCCTAACCTCCTGTATAGGCTCATTATAGGACACCAGTTTGTAAAAGCTGACTGTATCTGATTTAGAGACATAAACAGTAGAAATAACTTCCAAAACCAATGAACATCCGAACCTCTTATGCCAAAAAGAAAAACGATCAAAAGAAATACACCTGATGTGAGTCTCAAAGCCCTATCCATAGTCATGGCTTCTCCTCCTAAATAAGGACATGCTTATATCATTATAATATATAACCAAACAAAAAAAGTTTATGATATAATAAGAGGCATTCATGCGTTGGAGCAAATACTTTTGGCATACATCAAAGGAAGATCCCGCGGATGCTGAAGCGCCATCCCACAGGTATCTAATTAAGGGGGGTTTTATAAAGCAGGTGGCATCAGGTATATACGCCATCACACCACCAGGATACAAAGTGATAAAAAAGATAGAAAACATAGTAAGAAAGGAGATGGACAGAAGCGGTGCGCAAGAGATACTACTAACGGTGCTTAATCCTTCGGAATTATGGAAAGAGACGGGAAGATGGGATCTTTACGGTAGGGAGCTATTTACACTTAGGGACAGGCATGGAAGGGATTACTGTCTTGGTCCTACTCATGAAGAGGAAGTCACGGATCTCGTAAGAACCTTTGTGAATTCTTACAGACAATTACCTTTCATACTTTACCAGATACAGGTAAAGTTCAGAGACGAAAAGAGACCCAGATTCGGACTCATAAGGGGAAGGGAGTTTATAATGAAGGATGCATACTCTTTTGATACGGATGAATTTTCAGCTATGCTCTCTTACGAAACTATGAAGTTCGCATACGAAAGGATATTTAAAAAGCTCAAACTCAATACGCTTATGGTAGAAGCGAGCGTTGGTAGCATAGGAGGGATCAGTTCTCACGAGTTTGTAATACTCACTGAATACGGTGAAGCGAGAGTTGCTTACTGCGAAAGCTGTGGATACTCAGCAAACGCGGAGATAGTAAAACTCCCTAAGGGTGAGGAGGAGATAGAAGAGGAAAGACCTTTAAAGCGTGTTCATACACCCGGTATAAGAACCATAGAAGAGCTTTCACAGTTTTTAGGTGTACCTCCTAAGAAGATACTCAAAGCGGTACTTTATACAGTTGAAGGCAAGCCCGTCTTAGTCCTCATAAGAGGTGATAGGGAGGTAGATGAAAGTAAGCTTGAAGCTATTTTGGGAACTGAGAACTTTAGACTTGCCAACGATGAGGAAACTTACCAGCATCTCAAAACGGAGAGAGGTTTTATAGGTCCTCTCAATTTACCGGAAGGTGTTAGGGTAATATGGGATAATTCCCTTTTTGGTATAAAAAATATGACGGTAGCCTTTAACGAACCTGACTATCACTGCGTAAACGCAAACCCGGGAAGGGATTTCTCTTATGGAGAGTTTTTTGACGTGGCACAGGTTATAGAAGGCGATCCGTGTCCTAAGTGTCATGCTCCGCTGAAAGTGAGTAAAGGGCTTGAGCTTGGACACATATTCTTGCTTGGTACAAGATACTCTCAGCCGATGAAAGCTTACTATAAAGACCAGCAAGGGGAAGACAAGCCCATATTTATGGGGTGTTACGGCATAGGTATATCAAGATGTATGTCAGCCATAGTGGAACAGTACAGTGACCAGTTTGGTATAAAGTGGCCTACGATGGTAGCTCCCTTTGAGCTTGATATTATATGTCTTAACACGGCTGACCAAGAGCAGAAACAAATTGCTGAAAAGCTTTATTACTTAGCTCAGGAATATAATCTGGATGTTATATACGACGATAGGGAACAAAGCGCAGGTTTTAAATTCGCCGATGCTGATCTTTGCGGTTTTCCTTACAGAATAGTTATAGGTAAAAAGATAAAGGATGGTAAGGTGGAGCTTCAAAAGCGTCATACTGGAGAGAGGATAGATATTCCCATAGAGGAGGCTATAAAAACGGTCAGGGATCTGGTGGAGAGGGACAAAGCGTAATTATGATAGTAATCATTTACATATTAAAAAAAAACACTTACAATACATAAGCATGAATCCGCTTACACGAATGAACTTACTTTTGAGCTTTCTTTACCTTCTCTTAGGAAGTTCCTTAGGGCTGATACTCAGTATTAGACAAACGCTTCCCTCTATTGTTCATGCACACATCCAGCTGATAGGATTTGTTACTCAAATGATAATAGGCGTTACTTACCACGTAGTCCCCATGCTGAGCAGAGGTAAAATATACAGCTTTAAGCTCGGATACCTACACACTACCCTTCTAAATGTAGGGCTTTTAACTCAGGTTTACGGCTTTTTAACAAATAGCTTATTTTTCAAAAACCTTGGGTCTTTACTGCTCTTTTTATCCGTTGTCATGTATCTCTTTAACATCTTAAAAAGCATGAATTGGAGGTAAAAGATGAAGACGAATCTTTTGAAGGTTTCAGATCAAGCGCAGTTCAGACACAGACTCGCATACGATTCCAAAGAAGTAAGGATAGTAATCTTTTATATGCCATCAGAAAGTGAAATACCTCCTCACACAAGCCCCTCAAGGGTTCTCCTTTACTGTGCAAAGGGTAGTGGCAAATTTCTCAAAGGCGAAGAATGGATACAGGTGGAGGAAGGTGATCTGGTCGCTTGTGAGCCTTTGGAAACTCACGGCATGAAAGCCGATATGGATATGGTGGTTATAGCTACCATAGCCCCTGCACCTTAAAAGGAGGTATGGCATGCTGGACAAAAATATCACTTTAAACGAGCTTTTAAGAACCTATCCTGAGCTACAGTCTCTCTTTGACAGATATTACATAGACTATTGTTGTGGGGGACACAGAACCCTTCAAGAAGTCGCTAAAGAATACAGTTTAGACCTCAACGAATTTCTATCTGAAGCAAAAAAGGTGCTGGAGAGCAGAGAGGAGAAAGGTTTATAATTTTATAAAATGCCGAAGAGAAATGACATAAAAAAGATACTTATAATAGGGTCTGGTCCCATAGTGATAGGTCAAGCTGCAGAATTTGATTACTCTGGTACTCAGGCTTGTAAGGCTCTGAAGGAAGAAGGTTACAGTATAGTGCTTGTTAATTCAAATCCAGCTACCATAATGACGGATCCAAGCGTAGCCGATAGAACCTACATAGAACCTTTGAGTGCGGATGTACTTGAAGAAATAATAAAAATAGAAAGACCCGACGCCCTTCTTCCTACCTTAGGGGGACAAACAGCTCTCAATTTGGCTGTAAAGCTTTACGAAGAAGGCATTTTAGAAAAGCACGGTGTGGAACTAATAGGTGCGAACTATCAGGCTATCAAAAAAGGCGAGGATAGGGAATTATTCAGGGAGTCTATGAGAAAAATAGGACTGAAAGTGCCAGAAAGCGCTGTGATATCTTCTACTGAAGATGGGCTAAGTGCCATAAAGGAGATAGGCTTTCCCGCTATACTAAGACCAGCTTTTACCTTAGGTGGTACCGGAGGCTCTATAGCATACAACATTGAAGAGTTCAGAGAAAAGCTTGAAACAGCTCTCAAGACTTCCCCCATTCATCAGGTTCTCATAGATAGATCCCTGATAGGTTGGAAGGAATACGAGTTTGAAGTAATAAGGGACTCAAAGGACAACGTCATTATAGTCTGCTCAATAGAGAACTTTGATCCTATGGGTGTTCACACAGGAGATTCAATTACTGTAGCACCCGCTCAAACTCTCACCGATAAGGAGTATCAGGTGTTACGCGATGCCTGTATAGAGATTATGAGAGAAGTAGGTGTGGATACGGGAGGATCAAACATACAGTTTGCGGTGAGTCCTGAAAATGGAGACTTTTATGTAATAGAAATGAATCCCAGAGTGTCAAGGTCTTCGGCTCTTGCCTCTAAGGCTACTGGTTTTCCTATAGCGAAAGTGGCTGCAAAACTTGCAATAGGTTACACCCTTGACGAGCTTAAAAACGATATAACAAAGTATACTCCTGCATCCTTTGAACCTTCAATAGATTACGTAGTGGTTAAAATGCCTAGATTTGACTTTGCCAAATTTCCCCAAACGGATAGGACTCTTACAACAATGATGAAATCCGTAGGAGAAGTTATGGCAATAGGTAGAACCTTTAAAGAAGCTTTTATGAAAGCTATCAGAAGTCTTGAGATAGATACATATGGTCTTACTTACCCTTACCTTGATCGTGTTCCGGATGATACGCTCGTAAGAAACTTGAGAGTTCCAAATCCGGACAGAGTTTGGTACATAGCTGAGGCTTTCAGAAGAGGCTATTCGGTGGAGGATGTTTACGAATACACCAAGATAGACAGATGGTTTCTACATAACGTAAAACAGATCGTGGATTTTGAAAGAGTGCTCATAGAAAGTGAGCTTGATAATGAGACTCTCAGGCGTGCCAAAGAACTTGGATACTCCGATCTTGAGATAGCCAAGCTAAAGAACCTAAAAGAGGATGATGTGAGAGAACTAAGGGGAAAGAGTTATATAGTGCCTGCCTTTAAAGGTGTAGATACATGCGCAGGCGAATTTGTTGCTTATACGCCCTATTACTACTCCACCTACGAGAGACCTTACTACACTATTGATGGGGAATGTATACTTGACGAGGATCAATTATGAATATATACATACAGGTCTGTAAAAGGTATCTCTCTCTACAGGTATCTTTCCAGCGTTCCTTATAAGCTTTATAAGTCTGTCCTTTGAATGTCCATAAGCTGACTTTGTACCTGCAGAATGTACTATCTTTTCCTCCTGTATCGTACCGTCAAGATCATCAGCACCAAAATTGAGAGCTATCTGAGCTACTTTTTCACCGAGTGTCACCCAATAGGCTTTTATGTGTTCAAAGTTATCAAGAAATAATCTTGATATTGCTAAGGTTTTTAGATCATCAACGGAGGATGTTCTGTTTCCACCCAACTTTGTGCCTTCTGGCCAATAGGCTAAGGGTATGAAAACCTGGAAACCTCCAGTTTCGTCTTGAAGTTCTCGGAGCTTTAGCATATGATCCACCCTATCTTCGTAAGTTTCTATATGTCCGTAGAGCATAGTAGCGTTGGTAGGTATACCAAGTTTATGAGCGGTTCTGTGTACCTCAAGGTATTCTTTCGCATTGGCTTTATAGGGCGCTATTATTTTCCTTACTCGCTCGGAGAAGATCTCAGCACCACCTCCGGGTATAACCTCAAGACCTGCATCTTTTAGCTCTTTAAGTATGTCCTCGTAAGACCTTCCCGATATTTTGGACATATGATGTATTTCTATAGCTGTCCATGCCTTTACTGTAATTTGAGGAAAGGCTTTCTTTATCTCTCTTACGAGTCTTACGTAATCTTCCACCTTCCAATGGGGTGGAATACCTCCAACCATGTGAACCTCCTTACCACCCTGCGCATATATTTCCCCTACCTTTTTGAGTATATCTTCAAGACTCATCTCATAAGCTCTCTGATCGGATTTAGTAACCCCAAAAGCGCAGAAGTTACACTGATACACACACACATTTGTAGGGTTTATCTGCCTGTTTATGATAAAGTAAGCGAACATGCCGTTCTTCTTTCTATTTACGTATTCAGCTAGCGCTCCTATAAAAGTAAGTTCATGTGAGCTGAACATATAGAGTGCGTCCTCCGGAGAGAGCCTCACACCTTTTAGGACCTTTTCTCCTATATATCTCAAATTCTTATCCGAGATACGCTCTAAAATCCCGGCTATTTCCATCTTTATACCTCCGGAAAGTTTTCCTTCAAAAGATAAACGCAAATCCTCCCAAGTCAAGTTAGTTTGATAAAAATATATTGATATTCTGATTACCTAATATATTTGACAAAAAGGTCATAATATTTTAAATTTCCTGAATTAGGAGGTATGAATATGAATAAAATTCTGTTTTTACTCCTCATCCTCTGTATAGTGTCATCCTACGGTACGGATGATATAGGTAGAAAGATTTTTGAGCAGAAGTGTTCAGCATGTCATACCATTGGCAAGGGAAAGCTGGTAGGACCGGACTTGAAGGGCGTGTCAGAGCGGAGGGATTTAGAGTGGTTGAAGAGGTTCATTAAGTCACCTACAAGTCTTATTAATGCAAAGGATAACGTTGCTCTTTCCTTATTAAAGGAGTATGGCACCCCTATGCCAGATCTTGGACTCACCGACGATGAGGTGAACGCTTTGGTTAACTATCTTAAGTCTCCTGAAGAAAGTAGGACTACGAACCGCACTTTTACCTACTACATTTCGCTGGCTTTGGGGACGGGTTTAGCCATTATGTTAAGCTTTTTGGCTTTTCTTTTCAGCAAAAAATCTGTGGAGGTTAAAGTATGAGGTGGTTCAGAGAAACGGAAGATTCAAGGTCGTGGGAAGAGTTTTACAGAAAAAGATGGTCCTATGACTACAGCGTGAGAACTGCGCACGGTGTTAATTGTTCCATGGCTTGTAGCTGGGAGGTGTTTGTTAAAGATGGCATGATAGTTTGGGAACTTCAGAAAGTAGACTATCCTCAGATAGAGCCAGATGTTCCCAATGTAGAACCAAGAGGCTGTCAGAGAGGTGTGACTGCCTCATGGTATCCCTACTCACCATTAAGACCTAAGTATCCATATGTGCGTAAGGTCTTATGGGATATGTACTATGAAGAAAAAAAGAAAGGTAAGGACCCTGTGGAGGCATGGGCAAGCATAGTTGAAAATGAAGAGAGATCTAAAAGATACAAATCCGCAAGAGGTAAAGGGGGGTGGAAGAGGGTAACGTGGGATGAAGCTACTGAAATAATAGCTGGTGCTCAAATATACACTATAAAGAAGTATGGACCTGATCATATAGCTTCCTTTTCACCTATACCCGCTATGAGCCTTGTGAGCTTTATCTCCGGGCAAAGATATAACAACCTTTTGGGTGGTATATACTGCAGTTACTACGAATGGTATCATGACCTTCCGCACAATTCTCCCGCTATGTGGGGTGACCAAACGGAAAACTGTGAAAGCTCGGATTGGTATCAAAGCACTTACATCATAATAGCGGGGACAAATCTAAATATGACGAGAACAGCAGACTGTCACTTCATACCTGAGGCAAAAATGAGAGGGACAAAGATAGTGAGCGTTTCACCAAACTACTCGGATGTTACCAAATACGCTGACTTATGGATACCCCTAATTCCGGGTAGCGATGGTGCTTTTTTCATGGCGTGTATTCATGTAATTCTCAAAGAGTTCTTTGTCGAAAGGGAGGTACCTTACTTTAAGGATTACGTAAAAAGGTACACAAACCTTCCTTTTCTCGTAATGCTTGATAGAGACGGAAACAAATACCGCATGGGTAGATTTTTGAGAGCTTCTGACTTGTATGAATACTCAGACGAAGAGAATGCTGACTGGAAGCTCATTATGATGGATAAAAATGGAAAGCTTCAACTGCCTATGGGTAGTATAGGTTTCAGATGGGAAAAAGAACCCACGGGTAGGTGGAACCTTCAGCTGAAGAATGCAAAAACTGGGGAGGACTTTGATCCGCTCCTTTCTTTATTAGACCATGAGAACCTGAGATGTCCCGTGATTTTTTACGATTTCACTGATACCTTCAGTATATTCCCAGGGAAGACTGAAGGGAAGGGCAAGCCACCCAAAGAGATAATAAGAGATGTTCCAGCAAAGGTTATAAAGGGTAAAGACGGTAAAGAAATCATCGTGACAACAGCCTTTGACCTTCTCATGGCACAGGTAGGTGTCTCAAGAGGTTTAGGAGGTGATTATCCCAAGGATTACGATGATCCTAAGCCTTTTACTCCTGCGTGGCAGGAGTCTCAGACTGGGGTTAGCAGGAACCTTGCCATACAGGTAGGTAGAGAGTTCGCAGAAAATGCAGAAAAAACCCAAGGTAGATCCATGGTTATAACGGGTCCTGGGCTTTTACACTTTTACCATGGCGGACCTCTTTATTACAGAGCCTTAGCTGTTATGCTCGCTCTTTGTGGATGCAACGGAAGGAATGGTGGCAACTTTAACCATTATGTAGGTACACAGCACACGAGACTACACGCAGCTTTTGTAAATTTAGGTGGTGCCCTTGATTGGACGAGACCGCCAAGAATGCAGAACTCTACATCTTTCTGGTATTTCCACACAGGTCAGTGGAGATACGACCCTATGACCTTTGATACCCAATGGGCTGAAAATACGAAGATGAAAGAAAGATACAACCACGCTGCGGATATGAATGCCTTAGCTGTAAGGCTTGGATGGTTACCCTTTTATCCAACTTTTGATAAGAAAAACCCTCTGGAAGTTTATGAAGAAGCCATAAAAGCGGGATGCAGGACTGATGAAGAAGTCGTAAACTGGATCGTAAAGCAGTTTAAGGAGGGCAGGTACAGATTCGCAATACACGACCCGGATGCCAAAGAAAACCATCTTAAAGTACTTATAGTTTGGAGAGGCAACCTCATAGGTACAAGTATGAGGGGACAGGAGATAGCGCTTAAACACTTTCTTGGAACTCACCACAATGTACTTTGGGAAGAAGAGCCTGCAAAGGGACTCATAAAGGAGATAGAGTGGAGAGAGCCAGCTCCAATAGGCAAGCTTGACCTTCTCGTTAATCTCAACATAAGGATGGATTCAACCGCAAATTATGCAGACATAGTACTTCCAGCTGCCTTTTGGTACGAAAAGTACGATGTAACCTTTGGAGATATGCACACTTTTGTACATCCTTTGACACCAGCAATACAACCCCCGTGGGAGGCAAAGCATGATTGGGAAGCCTTCAAGCTCATAGCTCAGAAGTTTTCAGAACTTGCTAAAAAGCACTTTCCTAAACCAGTAAAAGATGTTGTGGTTACAGCCCTCTTCATGGATTCACCTGACCAGCTCGCACAACCTAAAGGTGAAGTGAAAGATTGGAAATACGGAGAGTGTGAACCTGTGCCAGGAAAGACATTCCCCAAAATTACGATAGTTGAAAGGGATTACACGAAGATATATGACAAGCTTGTCTCTTTGGGTCCTCTTGTATGCCAGCCTAAAGGTTATGGTTCAAAAGGTCACTATGTGGACCTTACACCTATAGTGGAGGAGCTTAAAAACAACGAGGTTTTGGAGGTTAGAAATGGAAAGATCTATTTTGAAAAGCCCGAACAAATCTGTGAACTCATACTTCAGATATCTCCAGAGCTAAATGGAAGGTTAGCTTACATGTTCTTCAAGGAAATGGAAAAAAAGGTAGGCTTACCTTTGACGGATCTTGTAGAGCCAGTGAAAGACAGAAAGGTTCATTACAAGGATATCATTTCGCAACCAAGGAGGATACACACTACACCCCAGTGGGGAGCCATACTTATAAACGAAGATGGGAAACAGAGAACCTTTGCACCTTGGACGTTAAATGTGGAGAGACTTAAACCATGGCACACACTTTCTGGTAGGCAAGAGATATACTACGACCATCAAGGCTTTAGAGAGCTTGGAGAAGCCTTACCTACTTATAAGCCTCCTCTGGATACGGTGGTGCTTGGCGACATAAACCTAAAAAGAATTGAGCCTAAGTCAAAAGTGCTTCGCTTTATAACACCTCACGGAAAGTGGCAGATACACAGTTCTTTTAGAGACCACTGGCCTATGATGCAGTTATCAAGGGGTGGACCAACAGTGTGGCTCAATCCGGAAGATGCCAAAGAGATGGATATAGAAGACAACGATTGGGTGGAGATGTGGAACGAAAACGGTATAGAGGTAGTTAGAGCTGTGGTGAGTCATCAGGTTCCGAGGGGTATGGCGATAACCTATCACCAGGTGGAAAGACACGTAAATATACCCTTCTCACCTTTAGCTAAAAAATACCAATGCTCTGACCTTAGGGGAGGAAACAACAACGCAACTACGAGGATATTGATGAATCCTGGTACTATGATAGGAGGGTACGCTCAATTTTCTTATTATACCAACTATTGGGGAACATCACCTTCCGAAAGAGATCACTGCGTTCTCATACGCAAAATGCCTCACGCCGAAGGTAGAAAGAAGGTCATTTATAAAGAGGAGGAGATGAACAAATTACCTGCCAAATAAGGAGGTCTGACATGAGAGTAAAGGCACAGTTTGGTATGACCTTTAACCTTGAAAAGTGTATAGGATGCAACACATGCACCGTCGCATGTAAGAATGTGTGGACAAACCGAGAAGGTGCAGAGTACATGTGGTGGAACAATGTAGAAACGAAGCCGGGTATAGGATATCCAAAAAGATGGGAAGACCAAGAGCTGTGGAAAGGAGGATGGGTTAAAAAAGGCAACAAACTGAAATTGCGCTATGGTGGGAAATCTTATATGCTTCTTAACCTTTTTTTCAATCCGCATATACCCGAAATGAAGGATTACTACGGCGAAGATCCTTACACTTTCACTTACGAAGAACTACACACAAAAGAGCAAAAGAAACAACAGCCCGTAGCAAGACCCAAATCAATGGTGACAGGTGAGGAGGACATACCTATAACTTGGAACGTAAACTGGGAAGACAATGCTGGTGGTACACACGTAACGGGTAAATACGATGTGAACTTCAAAGGTATGAGCAAGGAAGAAGTGGAAGCACTCCTCACTTTTAAAAACGTTTTTTACTTTTATCTTCCAAGAATATGCAACCACTGTCTTAATCCAGCTTGCGTGGGTGCCTGTCCATCGGGTGCAGCTTACAAAAGGGAAGAAGATGGCATAGTCCTCATAGACCAAGTGAGATGCAGAAACTGGAGGTACTGCGTATCCTCATGCCCTTACAAAAAACCGTACTATAACTGGAGAACTGGGAAGATGGAGAAGTGTATACTATGTTATCCCAGAGTTGAAACAGGGCTTCCTCCGGTTTGCTTCCACACATGCGTAGGTAGAATAAGGTCTTTTGGTTTGGTCCTTTACGATTTGGAAAAGCTTGAGGAAGCGCTTTTGGCTGATGAGCGCAGCCTTGTCAAAGCTCAAAGAGAGGTTATCCTTGATCCCTTTGACCCGAAAGTGATAGAGGAGGCGAAAAAACAAGGAATACCGGATGATTGGATAGATGCTGCGCAACGCTCACCCGTTTACAAACTCTTTAAAAAATGGGAACTTGCGCTTCCCCTTCACCCTGAGTTTAGAACTTTTCCAATGGTTTTTTACATACCACCTTTAAGTCCGCTTGCCACAGCGAAAGGCAAAAGCTCTCCTTCTGATACGGACATATTTGATATGGAAAAACCTGAGAATGGAGGTTTTCTGCCAGATATAGAAGATATAGATAAAATGCGTATACCCATAAGATACTTAGCCAATATGTTTGCAGCAGGAAACGAGGAGGAAGTCAAAAAGTCCATAAGGAGACAGCTTGCAGTAAGGCACTACTTTAGAAGCTTAAAAGTTGATGGTAAACCAAATACTGAAATTCTCAAAAGGGTTGGGTTAAGTGAAGAAGATGCTAAGAGTATTTTGAGAGGTGTGTCTCTTGCTTTTTATAACGAGCGCTTTGTTCTTCCTACAACGAGGAGAGAAAAGGCGGAAATTGACCCATACACGGAAAGAGGGATGACAGGCTTTGACATCATGAATCCTTGGTCACCCGTAAATAGAAGAAAATCCTATCACGCAACGGAGGGGTTGTGATGAAGGAACTGTACTTACTTTTATCGGAACTTTTCTGTAACCCAGAGGAGGTGGCTGTAGAAGATGTAAAGAAGAAAGGATATCTTCTTGCAACCTATCTTTATACTCTTGGAAATGAGTTATCCGAAAAACTTCTGGATTTTTTAACTTTTTATCCACCGTCAGCAGAAGAGTATATTGACCTTTTTGAGCTTTCCCCCAAATGCCCTCTTTATCTCGGCGCTCATCTCTTTGAAGAATCAAATACCTGCGCGCAAGCAGGTGTATCCGATAGGAACGACTACATGATAGACCTTCTTGGTGCTTACAAATACTTTGGGCTAAAGCCTGATAGTAAAGAGTTGCCTGATTTTCTCCCTATGGTGCTTGAATTTCTTGCATTAACAGCGGACAGAAAAGAAGACCAAGTAAGGGGAAGGTGTATACAGGAGTATATACTGCCAGCCCTTGAACGTATGCGCGAAAGACTCCAAGAACTCGGTTCATACTACATTCTGCTCTTTGACGTGCTTGCAGAACTTTTAAAACTTGACATACAAAAAGAGGAGGTGAAAAAATGATGGAAAACTTCCTATTTATAGCTTTACCTTATGTGGCTTTGTTCCTATTTTTTGGGGGTATATTTTACAGACTCTTCAGTGGATTTAAGGGAAGCTATAGGGGAAAGTGGGATATAACAGCTCGCGGAGACTTACTTTGGACGACGCGCTCTTCAGGCTTCTTTGGTAGGTCTTCCATAGGAGTAGCGTCTCTCAACATGCACTGGGGATTGCTAACCCTGTTTATAGCTCATGTGGTGGGATTTGTGGGAGGTGCGTACGGACTTACTTATCTTGTGGACTTTTTCCGCTGGATTGGTATTGTAGGAGGTGTTATGCTTCTTTGGGGACTTTTAGTTGCGTTGTGGAGAAGGATCAGTAACCCTCGGATCAGGTCCATGTCCACCTTTGAAGATTATGCTGTTTTGCTTTTTCTTTTAATAATAACCTCCTTAGGTATGTATCAGTCTGTAATAAAAGGTGTTTTTGGAGTGTCCTATGCGGTAGGTCCTTGGCTGAGTAGCATACTTAAGTTCTTGCCTAATGCGACGTTCTCGGCGAGTATACCTTTTACAAACAAACTCCACATAATTTTTGCTCTCATATTTTTCTCATACTTCCCTTTTACTAAGCTCGTACACTCGGTAACATTTCCTTTAAGCTACCTGTGGAGACCTTATATAAACTTCAGAAGACTTCAGGCTCTTAAGAGATGAAGGAGGTAACAAAGATGGAAAGGCTCATAGTAGAGATAGAGTTAAAGCTTGTAAATAACCCCACTCTTGGTCTTATATGGGCAACGTTCGCCTTCTTTGTAGGTTTTGCTGCAGTTTCTCTGTATGGACCTGCCGCGAAGAGCTTTAAAGGACTTTTACACCTCTCAGGCATAGAGCTTGGGCTTTTGGTGTCCGTACCCTATTTGACAGGTTCTTTATTGAGATTACCCTTTGGAGCGTGGGTGGACAAGGTCGGTGGGAAAAAACCTATGCTTACTCTACTATTCCTTTCTATACTTGGCATGGGGGGGCTCACCTTCCTTTTGTTTTCCTACTACCCTGACAGAATGAGTAAAGAATTTTATCCAGTTATACTGCTCTTAGGTGTGCTAAGCGGATGCAGTATAGCCACTTACTCTGTAGGTATAGCTCAGGTTTCGTACTGCTATCCGAAAAGTAAACAGGGTACGGCTCTTGGTATTTATGCAGGTATTGGGAATACAGCTGCTGGTATATTTGCCCTTGTTTTACCTATAGCCATATCCGCATGGGGGCTACCCAGAGCTTACCTTGCATGGTTTGTTTTCCTTTTAATAGGTACTTTACTTTACGCTGTATTTGCCGTTGATGCATGCTACTTTCAGCTGACATCCAAGGGTGTTCCCAGGGAACGTGCAGTGAACATAGCAAAACAGCTGGGGCAGGAGCTTATACCCAAAGGCGGTTTCTTTGCGGCTCTAACACACTCAGCCAAAAATTTCAGAACATGGATACTCGTATTTCTTTATGCGGTATGTTTCGGAGCAGGCTTTCTGGGATTGACCGCTTGGCTACCCGCCTACTGGTCTATATATCACGGTGTATCTATAGTTATTGCAGGTACATTAACCGCCCTGGGCTACTCTATATTAGCCTCTCTCGTAAGGGTTTTAGGGGGATACCTAAGTGACAAGACAGGTGGTGAAAAGGTAGCACTTTTAGGTTTTGTTTTCATGCTTGTGGGTTCCACGATCGTTTTCTTAACAGGTAACTTCTATACTGGATTAATAGGCACTATTCTGTTAGGTACAGGTGTGGGACTTGCCAATGCTGCGGTGTTTAAACTTGTATCTAAGTATGTACCTGAAGCGGTTGGAGGAGCAGCAGGGTGGGTAGGTGGGCTTGGTTCTTTAGGCGGTTTTGTAGCTCCACCCATCCTCGGTGCCTTTGTTGAATTCATGGGAAGTTCCGGCTACGCAAAGGGGTTTGTGATTTATGTTATACTTTCTCTTATAGCTATTTTTGTGACCGTACTGCTTAAGAGGTTTAGAGGAGGGTAAAGATGAGTCTTCAATGGATTGTCTTTTTAGCATTTTTGATATCCTCTACAGTTATAGCCTCCGTTTACCTTTATGTGGCGCTGTCCTCTTTTAAAGAAAAAATATTAAAAAATTCTGAAAAGTTCAGATTCTTTTTCTTCTTACTCCTTTCAATCACAGTAGCAATATACCTCATACTTACTCTACCAAAAGCACCTTATTTTGCCTTCTCCCAATCTCCCCCTGATAGAGTACTGCACGTGGTAGCAAAGCAATTCAGCTTTGCGATAAGCGGGTTTCCTATAACTGATGAAGAAACTTTCAGCAGAAGTTTAGGAAATGAGGTGAAGGTAAAAAAGGGTGAAGTTGTTGAGTTCAGGGTTACGAGCTTTGACGTTAACCACGGTTTTGGTATTTACGATCCAGAAGGTAGGCTTATAGCTCAGGTACAAGCTATGCCAGGATACATAAACAGGCTTAGGTATCGTTTTAAAAAAGTAGGCATATATACCATCCAGTGTTTGGAATACTGCGGAATTGCCCATGCTTATATGAATGCTAAGATGGAGGTGGTACCGTGAGTCTCAAAAGATTAACCTTCTTATGGATACTGACTACTCTTTCGGTTTTCTTATTTGCCATTTTTATGGGAATACTCATGAGGCTAAATCAAGCTAACCTTATCGAGTTAGCTCCAAACATATTTTACTCACTCATGTCTGCCCATGGACTTTTAATGGCAGGTGTGTGGTTTGTAATGAGCATGGCAGGGGTTAACTATCTTATGAGCAAGTATACAGATCCACCTATACTTACCAACGCCTTTGCATACGTAATGACACTTTCAGGTGCGTTACTCCTCATATTCTCTCTCCTTTTAGGCGGTGAACATCCAGGCTGGTACTTTTTGTATCCCTTACCTTTTTACACAAAAGGTGCAGGTTGGTCTTTACCACTTTTTATACTATCTCTTACCTTTTTAGGTTTAGGATGGTTCGTATGGTCTTTAGCTATGCTTTTTTCCATTTTAAGAAAGTATTCCTTATCTTCAGCCCTTGCGTGGTCAGCTCTATTTGGCAAAAAGAGCGATACACCACCTTTTATACTCATAACTACAGTAACCCTAATTGGGGTAATCGCTTGCCTGATAGCTGGTGTTATACTTCTTATCCTCTTTTACCTTCAGTATTTCTTTGGTGTAAAAAGCGATGCTTTGCTTGCCAAAAACCTTACATTCCTGTTTGGTCACACTCTCGTTAATGAAATGCTTTATTTTGGTATAGCAACCCTTTACGAACTTTTTCCACTTCTTGTGGGTAAGCCACCTTACAAAATTAAAGGTTATGTAGCTTTAGCATGGAACGCCGTTCTTCTCATAGTTCTTTTAGCCTACTTTCATCACCTTTACATGGATTTTGTACAACCTTTACCCTTTCAATTCATAGGGCAGATAGCTTCTTGGGTAGCACCTATACCTGCCGCTGCTGTTACTATTTTCACCGTGTTAACGACAGTTTATGGTTCTGGTTTAAGATGGAATTTAGCTATGTCCCTTTTTTTCTTAGGTACCCTCTTTTGGGCTATTGGAGGTATAGGTGCGATCCTTGATGCCACAATAATGAATAATTTTGTGCTTCACAATACCCTTTGGGTACCTGCACACTTCCACACTTACAACCTTCTTGGCAACGTACTTTTTAGTTTAGCTTTCATAACTTGGTTTATAAGGGAAAACGCTGGTGAATTTTCACCGCCTAAGCTACTTTTACCTATGTATATAGTAGGTGGTACAGGTTTTGTATTTATGTTCTATTTAGGGGGTGCCTTTTCCGTGATGAGAAGGGTCGATAAGTATCCGGATTTTATACATGTAGGACCTACTCTTGCCTTTTGGGGAGCTGGATTTGCCCTTTTAGTATTTATATCTTCAGCTATATTCCTTATTTACTCCCTTAGCAAAAGTTTAAAGATCATGAGGGAATAAATGCTTCTGTTTTTCCTTTTATTTTTTTCTTTGTCTTTCGGTGAATATGCGGGATTAAACAGGGAAGCTTATTACATGAAGAGCGTAGGTGAGTATGTTATAAAAACACCTTACGGTAATATAAGTTTAAGGAAGTTACTCCCTGCGGTTTTGACCTTTGTATATACAAAATGCACAGGTGCTTGCTATCCCTATGTTTTGATGATAAAGGATGAGGTGAGAGATATGAAAAATGTGAACTTTGTTGTTTTGAGTTTTGACATAAGAGACAATCTGGAGGATATGCAAAGGATGGCTTATGAATTAAATATGGACAAAGAGAAAAACTGGTTTTTTGGTGTAATTGATAAAGAAAATCTTCCTGAGCTTTTACAGCGTGTAGGCTTTCACTACTCGTGGAGCAGAGCGAAAAGAGCATACGAACATGATCTTCTCCTTGTAGGTGTAGATGCAAAAGGTAATATACTCTGGGAAATAGATGGAATAAAAAACCTTGAGCTTCTTGATATATTTCTGAGGGAACTTAGCGGAGGAATAACAGTCTTCACCATTCCTGTGGAGAAAGGTCCTTTGAGTTGCTTTAATTACTATAAAGGAAGATGGCATACCGGTTTTGGGATGTATATACTCTTCGTACCCGCTTTTGTCTCTTTCTCCTTGGCCTTGATGCTAAACATCTTTTTATGGAAAAGCAGATCAAGGCTTTAGGTACCTTTTGATGAGCTTTTCCCAATTTTGAAGGGAGTTGAGGTGTGCATACACCAGGCGCAAGTATCCTCTATGATAAAACTCCCTCAGTATATCCTTTGGAAGTTCCAAAAGCCTTTTTTCATCTACCATATTGAAAGACACATCTATAGTCTCGTATGTGAGTTTTCCTCCTACTATAAGGTCAAGATCAAAAAGTGTCTTTAGGAATTCCTCAGTTTGCGCTTTACCTTCCTCAAGCTTCAGAGAGTATAAGAAGAAATCGCTTTCAAAATATGGATTTATGCTTTCTTTATTCCACACAGGTGTGCCTACGTCTTGAGAAAATCCCGGACACGTAAAGTCCGCAGCCAGATAATTTTCTCTTATTAAGAAAGGGTACTGCCTGCAAGTGTATGGCTTTTCCTCCTCTATCAAACAACCTAAACCTTCCTTCAAGTACACACAGCCCTTCTTGTCCTCTTTGAGCCTGAAATAGGCGCATAGGAGTTTTTCTTCCCTTCCTATATGATCCACTTCTACCGTTATAACTATAGGAAAGTATTTTGAAAGCCGTACTAACTCTTCAAGAACCACAAAAGTGCGATCGGGAACATTGCAACAACTTGAAGGACAGCGTGATTTTAAACATTCCCAATTGAGTTGTCCGTGCTTTTGTGGATCAAGGAAGCGTACATCCGAAAAAAGTCTCGTCATATCTCAAGCCCTAAATATAATATATATAGCTATGCGGGTTTTATCCCCTGCTAAGGTAAATCTTGGTTTATGGCTTTTGGAAAAGAGGACTGATGGCTATCATGAAATATTCACCGTGTACCACAGTGTATCTCTTTTTGATGAGATATTCATAAAAGAGGGACCATTAAGGGTTCAGACGAGTAACTCAATACCGCAGGAAGAGAATCTCGTTTACAAAGCTTTAAAAGTCATGGAGAGATATCTCGGGAAAGAGCTTGAGCTGAGCGTATACATTCAGAAAAATATACCGCAAGGCGCAGGCTTAGGAGGAGGCTCTTCCAACTGTGCAGTAGTTCTCAAAACTGTTAACAAGATATTGGGAGAACCTTTAAGTATGGAGGAGCTCCAAGAAATAGCTAAAAAAATCTCATCCGACGCGGTTTTCTTTCTATATGGTGGCACAGCGGTGGGAAGAGGTAGGGGAGACATAGTGCAGCCTATTGATCATCTTGATCTGAAAATTACTATTGTGTATCCGAATATAGCTGTTTCTACTTCACAGGTTTACAATGCCGTGAGAGATACTTCGTTGACACACGAAATTGACGATGATAAAATAATAAGGAGCTTGGTAGAGGGTAATTTTGAGGTGATGGAAAATCGTTTGGGTGAGATCGCTATGGAGATATTTCCCGAAATGAAGGAAGCTTATAGATTTCTTAAGTACCTGGGTTACAGACCTATGGTGAGTGGTAGCGGTTCGTGTATATTTTATATAGGTGAAGCTTCTCAAGAGGTAAAAAGAGGTGCAGCCCTTCGCGGATGGCGACTTTACGAGGTTAAAAGCTGTGATGGGGTGTAGCTCAACTGGCAGAGCACCGGACTTTGGATCCGGGGGTTCCTGGTTCGAGTCCAGGCACCCCAGCTTTTGAAACTATGAGGTGATACTATGGTGGGCAATATAAAGCTCTTGACTGGTAACAGTAATCCTCTTTTGGTTAAGGAGGTAGCCGATCACCTCGGTATATCCGTATCAGACATGATCGTCTCCCGTTTCAGTGACGGTGAGATAAGGGTTCAGATAAACGAGTCTATGAGAGGGGAGGATGTTTTTATAATACAATCCTTATGCCCTCCGGTGAACGAATACATTATGGAGCTTCTTTTGATACTTGACGCTTTAAAAAGAGCTTCGGCAGGTAGGATAACAGCGGTTATACCGTACTACGCTTATGCAAGGCAGGATAGAAAGGACAGACCACGTGTACCTATAAGTGCGAGGCTTTTGGCTGATCTCATAACGGTTGCAGGTGCTCAAAGACTCGTGGTAGTGGATCTTCATTCTCCCCAAATACAGGGTTTTTTCAACATACCCGTTGATAACCTTTACGCTCTGAACGTTCTTTACGAGTATCTAAAAGATAAAGTTGACGAAAATACGGTAGTGGTTTCTCCAGATGCTGGAGGTGTGGAAAGGGCGAGGAGACTTGCCAACAAGCTTGGATGTGGTATAGCGATAATATACAAGAGGAGACCAGAACCAAACGTAGCTGAAGTGCTTGATCTCATAGGTGATGTTAATGGGAAAAAAGCTATAATAATTGATGATATGATAGATACAGCTGGAACGATAGTCTCCGCAACGAATTTACTCATATCAAAGGGTGCTGTAAGCGTTTCGGTAGTTGCCACCCACGCGATACTGTCGGGTCCAGCTGTAGAGAGAATAAATACCTCTCCATTGCTGGAAGTAATTGTAACCAACACTATTCCTACAGAAGGAAAGCGGTGCGAAAAGCTGAGGGTAGTTTCTGTTGCTCCCCTCATTGCAGAGTCTATAAAGAGGATACACGAAGGCGAATCGGTAAGTTCGCTATTTGCATAAAAAAACAAGGAGGTAAACATGAAAAAGGTATCGCTTAAGTTGATCCCGAGAAGGTTGGGTAAAAAAAGCGAGCTAAAAAACATGAGAAGGGAAGGTTACGTACCTGTAGAAATTTATGGTAAGGATGTGGAAAATAAGCACGCTTATGTGAGTTTGAAAGAACTTATGGCTTTGCCTCACGGAGAGGCCTTTCTTATAGAAGCGGAAATAGACGGGGATAAAAAGGTGTGTTTATTAAGGGATATCCAGATGGGTTATCTGGGAGATAACCCGATGCATGTAGACCTTTATGACATATCTCACACTAAGGAGATTGAAGTAGAAGTGCCTTTAGAGTTTGCTGGAGTACCTGCAGGTGTAGGGCTTGGTGGTACTTTTGAGATCATGATGCACACCTTAACGGTGAAAGCACCTGTAGACAGTATACCTGATAAAATTACAGTTGATGTAAGCTATATGGGGTTGGGTGATGTGCTTCACGTAAGAGACATAGCACCTCCAACTGGATGCGTAATAATGGACTCACCTGAAGAAGTGCTTGCTGTAGTCCTTGAACCAGAGGTGGAGGAAACGACAACCGAAGAAGCATCCGCCTGATGATAAAGCTACTTGTAGGTCTGGGAAATCCCGGTAAAAAGTATGAAAAGACACGTCACAATGTAGGTTTTATGATTATTGACGAGCTTATTAAAAAGCTCAAGCTGAAGGATCATCGGGAAGAGTGTTTATCACATCTATACAAGACGAAGATAGACGGGAGGGAAGTGATCTTGGCAAAACCTCAAACTTACATGAATAACTCCGGTCTTGCAGTTGTTAATTTGCTTGAAGAGTATGAAATCCTACCGGAGGAGATGATAGTCATATACGATGATCTTGATCTGCCATTGGGCAAGTTAAGGCTCAAACTCGAAGGGAGTAGTGGGGGACACCACGGCATTGAGTCCATCATAAGAGAGATAAAGACGGAGAAGTTTCCCAGACTCAAAGTGGGTATAGGCAGACCAAAAGATAAGAATCAAGTAGTCAGTTATGTCCTCTCTCCCTTTAATAAGGAGGAAGAAGCTCTCCTTTACAAAGTACTTGATCGCTCAAAAGAATGTCTTTTGAGATGCGTCGAGTTTTCACCTGAAAGTGCCATAAATTTTTGTAACGCACCTATTATCTGAAGAAAAACTCCTTTACCCTTTTGGCAATATTTTCAGCTGTAAATCCAAAATACTCCATGAGGATATCACCGGGTGCGGATTTCCCAAACTCATCTATACCTATAACTAAACCTTCACACCCTACGTATCTGTACCAGCATAAGCTCCTTCCAGCCTCAACCGCTACCCTTTTTTTGACTTCCGATGGTATAACTTCCTTCCTGTAATTTTCATCCTGCAGTTCAAAAAGTTCAAAGGAGACCATATTCACAAGCCTTACCTTTATGCCTTCCTCTTCCAAGAGATGCTTGGCTTCTAAGGATGGATGAATCTCCGAACCACTCGCAAACAGGATTACATCCGGTGTACCTTCCGTATCGGCAAGCACATACGCACCTTTTCTTACACCTTCAAAAGACGCATATTTGCTTCTATCTATAATAGGAAGCTTTTGTCTTGAAAGTACAAGAGCTACAGGACCATCTTTTCTCTCAATAGCTATATCCCACGCAACACTAACCTCATTGGCATCTGCAGGTCTCAGTACCCAGAGGTTAGGTATGAGTCTCAGAGAACTTAGCTGTTCTATAGGTTGGTGCGTTGGTCCGTCCTCTCCCAAACCGACGGAGTCATGGGTAAAAATGTATATAACGTGAAGTTTAGACATGGCAGCGAGTCTTATAGTAGGTCTCATGTAGTCGGAAAATATTAAAAATGTACCTCCGTAAGGCAGTACACCACCGTGGTAAGCCATACCGTTGAGTATAGTACCCATGGCGTGTTCTCTTACACCATAGTGTATATTTCTACCAAGTGGATTGTCACTTAGAAAATCTCCCATCCCGTGAAGGTAAGTATTGTTAGACTCGGAAAGATCAGCCGATCCACCTATCATCGTAGGTATGTGCTTTGCAATAGCGTTCAGCACCTTACCGCTGGCTTGACGTGTTGCCATAGACTGTGTAAATATGGGTATATGATTTTTATACTTCTTATTCCAATCTCCTCTAAAGACATCCGAAAGCTCTTTTGCGAGGTCCGGGTAAATTTCGCTGTATTCTCTAAAAAGTTCATTCCACTCTTCCTCCGCTTTTTTACCCTTCCGTATTTTTTCTTCTCTGTATTCATAAATCATCTCTGGTACGTAAAAATCTTCTTCATTCCAACCAAATCTACGCTTAGTTTCAAGAACCAAATCCCTACCAAGAGGTGATCCATGAACGCTCGCATCATCTTGCTTTGGACTGCCGTATCCTAAGTGAGTTCTAACGGAAATAAAGGATGGTCTCTCCTTTTCCTCTATAGCTTCCCTTATAGCTCTTTCTAACTTCTTCAGATCGTATCCATCTTCTATATGTTGCACATGCCACCCAAAAGCTGAAAATCTCTTTAGTACATCCTCCGACCACGCGAGGGATGTGGGACCGTCGATAGATACTCCGTTGTTATCCCAAAGTACTATGAGCTTTCCAAGTTTAAAGTGTCCAGCAAGCTCCCCTACCTCACACGAAACTCCTTCCATGAGATCCCCATCGCTTACTAAGGCAAAAGTGTAGTGATCTATTATAGGAAAGCCTTCCCTGTTGAAATAGCTTGAAAGATACCTCTCAGCTATAGCCATTCCTACCGCATTGCCAATGCCTTGTCCGAGAGGTCCGGTGGTTGCTTCCACACCAGGTGTGAGATGGCTTTCCGGATGTCCAGGTGTTTTGCTTCCGAGCTGTCTGAAAGATTTAAGGTCTTCAAGGTTGATGTCATACCCCATGACGAAAAGTAGAGAATACAGCATAGCACTTCCATGACCTGCAGAAAGTACAAACCTGTCCCTATTTATCCAGTTTGGATTTTTGGGATTGAACTTTAAAAACCTATCAAAGATGATGTAAGCTATGTGTGAAGCACCCAAAGGCATACCAGGATGTCCAGATTTGGCTCTTTCTACTTGATCAACACTCAAAAACCTTATGGTATTTATGACAGTCTGATCCCTTTCCATCTTAGCCTCCGAAAATTTATATTTTAAACTCTTAAGCGGGATATCTGCTCGTCTCTAAATAAGCGTTCTTTTCGTAAAGCCTTGTGAGATTTTCGCTCCTTTGTGTTATCCAGTTACTTCTGTATAGGTGAACGTTGCGCTTCGTGTGGGGATTATACCCTTTTAACACTTTAACCCCTCTTTTCTCTTTTGGCATGTTCTCAAGTATATCCTTATAAAAATCTTCCTCTTTAAAAGCCCAAGGGAGAAATCTTTTTGACTTTCGTACACCCATAATCGTATAATAATTACCTTCCACCTCACCATAAAGACACATAGGAATTTTTACGTTCGCAATTTCCGAAAGCCCATCGGCAAAAGGAGAGAAGACTATAAGATTCTCAAGCCCTTTAAAGATCTCTTCAAGTTCCTCCATTTCGTAGTAGTCAAGGAGATCCTCACCAAACACAATGAGGTTCTTTATACTACCCCTTTTGACCCCCTCCATAATACTACCCAGATGGGAAAGCATATCCTTTTCAAAGGTTTTGTATATACCCAAGTAGTTTGTATCCTTGTGAAGTAAAAGTACTTTACAATTTCTCTCTTGAGAGAGTTTTCTTATCAGAGTGCCTATGTCTGTACCTTCCTTTCCCATACCTGTAGTGTTTATTACAAGCACGCTACCTTTATCAACCACATCCCACAATTCCTCAAGATCTTTCAGATATTTAGGGTTAAATTTGGCATCTTTGTAAGTCCTGCCATACTTGTACACCTTTCCCTTTATGTAGTAAGATAAAACTGGGGCAGTGGAAGTAATATCGTCTCCTACAAGTATGTAATGGTTTGCACCTTCTATTTCTCGTATGTACATAGGTGTATAATCACCATAGCCTTCCAAAAAGGTGTAAAAGTCAGCAGTCAGCGGTGAACTAACAAAACAACCGCTCCTTAAAGCTATTTCTTTCAGGTTAGCGAGGATCTCGTTTGTAAGGTATGAAGAAAGCACTAAAGCGGTTTCTTCCCCTTTAGTTCTAAAAAGATGGGACAGGAAGTTTACGGCGTTCCCCGTTGTTTCTTCCCTTTCGTATATGTATGGCTTTAAAAGTCTGTTTTTGTTTAAAACGTCATAGCCGAAGAAAGCTTTTGCACATATATTGAGATCATCTGTAGGCTTAGTTCTGTAAACTTTCTTCTTGGATCGCCAGTCACCTATACCGTACTCCACCTGAACTTCGCATCCTACGGGACACACGTTACATACGGTTTTTTCCTTTTTGAGCAGCCAGCTTCTTGTCCAGTACTTGAAAGGTTTAGAAATTATAGCTCCCACCGGACACACATGCACACACAAACCGCACATCTCACACGAGGATGTGTCTATAGGTCTCACAGTAGGCACTATATTAGCGTGAAAACCCCTCTCTTCAACGTAGAGGGCGCGCGCTCCATTTATATCATCGCACACCCTCGTGCATCTATAACACACAACGCACCTATTTGTGTAGTACTCAAGAAAATCGCTCTCCCAGTCTGTATAATGCCTCTCTTTTTCAAGGGCAGAAACTGGAACGATCTGCCTTTGAGGTCCGAAGATAGCGCCATAATTTTGAAGGTCACACTCACCAGCTTTGTCACATATGGGGCAATCAAGAGGATGTCTCGTCATAAAAGCTTGAAGTAAATACTTTTGATTACTTTTGACAAGCTCGTGCTGTGTGGATATGATCATACCATCTTCAACTTTTGTGTTACAGGAAGTTATGAGTCTTCCCGTTTTTTCGTTATAAACTATGCACATCCTGCACGCACCTATGATTCTAAGTTTGGGATGATAACAAAAGTATGGAATACTAACACCTTCCTTAAGGGCTACCTCAAGCAAAGTTTTACCTTCTTGAGCCTCTATCTCTCTTCCATCTATGACTATCTTCACCTTTTTTTCCATGGCTTCCAGTTAAGATATCACATCTTTCTTAATCCTCCAACTTATTATGATTTAAATCATAAAAAGTTTACACTTGATCAAAAGTGAAGGTATAATCTATCAAGTTATGCTTGAAGAAAAGCTCCTTGAAAAACTCAAGGATCATGCAGCTTACTTTCCCAAAAAAGAGCAAGCTATACTTATGTGCCTGCATGAAGTCCAAGACTACTACGGGAAAATACCTGAGTTTGCTCTTGAGGAAGTGTCTAAGCTTCTTGATCTACCTTTGAACCATGTAGAAGATGTGGTGTCCTTTTACGATATGTTTGACAGAGGGGAACCTGCGAGACACAGAATAAGGGTATGTACAAGTATAGTATGTGACCTTATGAACAAGGATAAACTGATAAAGGCTCTTAAAGAGCTTCTCAGCATAGACTTTGGCGAGGTAACAAAGGATGGGCGCTTTAAACTTATAGCGGTACAGTGCTTGGGTGCATGCTCCGAAGCCCCCTTCTTTATGATAGACGAGGATTCGTATAAGTTTGAAAACAAGGAGAAACTCCATGAGATCTTATCCCGTTACACCTAACATATACACAGAAACCACACTTGATATGCTTCTGAAGAGAGCAAAAAAGCCGAGAGTCCATTTTATAGATGATTATCTCAAAGATGGTGGATATCAAGCTCTTGAAAAGGCTCTCAACATGAAGCCTGAGGAGATAGTAGAGTGGGTAGATAGGAGTCAGTTAAGGGGTCGTGGCGGGGCAGGTTTCCCTACAGGGAGAAAATGGAAGTTCGCTATTCAGAATCCACCTCCCAGATACCTTATATGCAACGCGGACGAATCCGAACCGGGTACCTTTAAAGATAGAGTGCTTATAGAGAGAGACCCACACCTCCTCTTAGAAGGCATGATCATATCAGCTTACGCACTCGGTGCAAATCAAGCCTTCATATACATCAGGGGAGAGTATCCAGCAGGTTACTATATACTCAGAGATGCCATAGAGGAGGCAAAGAAGAAAGGTTTTCTTGGAAGGAACATAATGGGGAGCGGTTTTGATCTTGAGATATACGTAGCAAGGGGTGCAGGTGCATACATATGTGGTGAAGAGAGTGCGCTGATAGAGTCTTTGGAAGGTAAAAGGGGATTTCCTAGGACCAAGCCTCCCTTTCCAGTGCAGTATGGACTTTTTGGGAAACCGACGGTTGTCAATAACGTAGAAACTTTATGTAACATACCCTTTATAATAAAGCTCGGATGGGAGGAGTACAGGTATATAGGACCGAGTGATTACCCGGGACCCAAACTCTTCCCCGTAAGCGGTAAGGTAAAAAAACCCGGAGTTTATGAGCTTCCGATGAATACAACGCTTAGGGAAGTGGTTTATAAATATGCGGGCGGTACAATAAACAACAAGAAGGTAAAGGCGGTATTTTCGGGCGCTCTGGACTGTTTTTCGGCTGATGAGCTGGATACACCTATGGATTACTCACCTTTAGGTTTTGGTGGAACTGGTACAGTAATAGTACTTACCGAAGAAGATGATATAGTCAAGATGTGTCTGAAGGTGGCTGAGTTTTATGCTCACGAAAGCTGTGGGCAGTGTACGCCTTGCAGAGTAGGAACTTACGAACAGGCAAATCTTCTGGAAAGGATAGTAGAAGGCAGAGCAACCGAGAGAGATTGGGAAGGCTTCGATTTCGTAAACAGGTTCATACAACCTACTTCCATATGCGGTCTGGGTGCAGTAGCGGGAAGACTTATAAGACAAACGATGAAAAAGTTTCCACAGGAATGGGAAAGATACAGAAAACTTGTCTCTGTCTGATACTTACCTTTGGACTGTCCTTCGGAGAGGAAAAGAGCTGTAATACAAATCCTTTAAAGGATCACGATTGGTGCAAATATGCCTGGTTTTTATGTAAAAAAGCCACTCTGTACAAACTTGAGAAGCTGAGAGATTGCATAGACAAGAGCCAAACTTACGAAGAAGGTAGTGCTTGCTTTGAAAGATCATGGATAGAAAATTTCTTGCAACGCTGAGATCCCTTGAAGAGATAGGTATAAACGAGATTTACGGGTTTAAAAGTAAAGCGGAAGAACCTGACAAAAAAATCATGCTTGAGGATCTTTTTAAAAGGTTGAGTGCGGAGAAAAAATGCATCCTTTACGAAGGCAGTGGAGGTTACGTGTTCGGTGACGGAAATCCCGATTCTCCTGTAGTTTTTGTAGGGGAAGCACCTGGTGAGGAAGAAGACAGGCAAAAGAGACCCTTTGTAGGAAAGGCTGGAAGATACTTAAATACAAAGCTTGAAGAGGTTGGACTCAAAAGGGAGGAAGTTTATATAACCAATGTAGT
Organism: Hydrogenobacter sp.; assembly: GCA_041287335.1. Classification (NCBI taxonomy): domain Bacteria; kingdom Pseudomonadati; phylum Aquificota; class Aquificia; order Aquificales; family Aquificaceae; genus Hydrogenobacter; species Hydrogenobacter sp. Next base: position 23,392 of record JBEULM010000032.1, on the reverse strand, counting down.
AAAATCAAGACCGCCTGGTAACAGAAAGCCTACTAAGGAAGAGATGATGAGCTGTCTTCCCTATCTGAGAAAGGAGATAGATATAATAAAGCCTAAGCTTTTAGTGTGTTTAGGATCTACAGCCCTTGAGGGTCTCTTGGGGAAGAGCCTTCCAGTAACCAAGCATCGTGGACAACTCTTTGAGTACCCGTATAACAGGAACATAAAGGTTTTTCTCACCTATCATCCCGCTTACGTGCTGAGAAACCCTTCTGCGGACAAGGAATTTACCGAGGACATGAAAAGGATCAAAGAGCTTCTGGAAAGGTTATAATGAAAGGTATGGAATACCACGTTAAAGATCTCTCTCTCGCACAGGAAGGCAAAAGTAGGATAGAGTGGGCAGAAAAAGATATGCCTGTTCTCAGGAGCATAAGGGAAAGCTTCTCAAGGGAAAAACCGTTAAAGGGTATTAGGATCTCAGCCTGTCTTCACGTCACTACAGAAACAGCCAACTTGGTAATTACCCTTAAGGAAGGTGGCGCTGAGGTATATCTGACAGCTTCTAATCCACTTTCCACACAAGATGATGTAGCATCGGCGCTCGTAAAGTATTATCAAGTACCAGTCTTTGCCATAAAGGGTGAGGACACGGAAACTTATTACACGCATCTCCACCAAGTCATAAAAGAAGAACCTCACATAGTTATAGATGACGGCGCTGACCTCATATCTACCCTTCACAAAGATTATCCTGAGCTTTCTATGAAGGTGCTTGGTGGTATGGAAGAAACTACCACAGGTGTAATAAGGCTCAAGGCTATGGCAAGACAGGGAGTTCTGAAATTTCCCATTATAGCTGTAAACGATGCGTATACAAAGCATATGTTTGACAACAGGTATGGGACAGGACAATCTACCATTGACGCTATCATGAGAGCTACCAACAGGCTCATAGCTGGTTCCAACTTTGTAGTTGCTGGCTACGGATGGTGCGGTAAAGGTGTAGCTCAAAGAGCAAAAGGTATGGGTGCTACGGTGATAGTCACCGAAGTAGATCCTATAAAAGCGCTTGAGGCAAAAATGGACGGCTTTTTGGTAATGCCCATGATGGAGGCAGCAAAGTTAGGAGATTTCTTTGTTACTGTGACGGGTAACACATCAGTCATAAGGGAAGAACATTTCAAAGTTATGAAAGATGGTGCTATCATTTCTAATGCGGGGCACTTTAACGTAGAAATAGACATACTCGCCCTTGAGAAGATGAGCGTAAAAAAGAGGGAAATAAGGAAATTCGTAGAGGAGTATGAACTTTTAGACGGAAGGAGGATTTACCTTTTGGCTCAAGGAAGACTTGTAAACCTCGCAAGTGCGGAAGGTCATCCTGCATCGGTTATGGATATGTCTTTTGCCAATCAGGCGCTTTCAGCAAGGTATATACTTGAAAATCATGACAAACTGCAAAAGAATGTGTATAAAGTACCGGATCATATAGATAGACAGATAGCTGAGTTAAAACTTAGAAGTATGGGCGTTCATATAGATAGCCTTACTCAAGAGCAGGTCACATATCTATCCTCGTGGGAGGTTGGCACATGAACTTAGATAGGTTTTTCCTGAACAAGGAAGATAGTTTACTTGTGATCATTGACATTCAAGAAAGGCTCGCCAGAGTTATGGAAAAGAGACAGAGCGTAATTGACAATGTACTTCACCTTGTGGAGATGTCTAAGCTACTCTCTATTCCCATAATACTCACAGAACAATACCCGAAAGGACTTGGACAGACCGTTGAGGAAATAAAGACCGCTCTTCCCGAATACAGACCTATAGAGAAGCTAAGTTTCAACTGCTGTAACGAAAGAGAATTTATTTCGGCAATAGAGAGCTACGGCAGGAAAAGTATAATCCTTACTGGTATGGAAACGCACATATGCGTACTTCAAACAGCTTTGGGACTTTTAAAGGAAGGCTATAAGGTGCATATAGTCTCAGATGCGGTATGCTCACGCTCTTATGAAAACCATCGTGCAGGACTTGAGTTCATGAGAGATGCTGGAGCTGTTATAACATGTACAGAAACTGTACTCTTTCAACACCTTCAAGTTGCAGGTACTGAAGAGTTTAAAGCTATATCTAAGCGCATAAAGTGATATATACAAGGTACATGTACTCACTATCTGAGGAGGATTTTTACCAATTCTTAGCTGATTATTCTGAGGGTGTTGAGGTTATCAAAAGGGAAGGCAAGATGGTGTTTTTTGCCACATACAAAGAGTTAAAAGATCAAGAACCTTTGAAGGTTGAAAAGCTTTCAGTAAAATCTCCAGAAGGTATATTAAAATCCGTCAAAGTGGGAAATTTTCTGGTTGTGCCTCCACGAATGAAGATACTCATTATAAATCCCGGTATGGCTTTCGGTACAGGACTCCATCCTACAACGCAGTTAAGTCTTATGCTTATAGAGGAGTTTTTCAAAAAGGGATGGAGCGCTATAGACGTGGGTTGTGGAAGTGGTATCCTTGCCTTAGCTCTTAAAAAGTGTTTGGCAAGCGAGGTTTTAGCGATAGATGTAGATGAAAAAGCCATAAAAGAGTGCAAAAAAAATGCGAAAGTCAACAGATTGAAGATAAAGTGTTTCCAGGCAACACCAAAAGACATAAAAGATAGTTTTGACTTCCTCACCGCAAATTTGGAGCTGGATATTTTCAAAAGTGAAATGAAACACCTTTTACCTCTTTTTAAAAGGCGAGCTGTATTTTCGGGTATATACGGAAAGGATGAACTTGATGAATTTCTGGATATGCTTGAAGGTCTTCGAGTTACTAAAATAAGAAAGTTAAAGGGTTGGTACGGAGTGGTGGTGGAGCAATGAGATATAAAGGGTACAAATTAGAAAGGAGGGAAAGCAGAAAGCCTAAGGGTAAAAAATTTGTGAGACTCATACTTCTTCTGAGTACTTTGGGAGTCATTTTGTATACTATAAACATCTTCGTATTTCAAAAGCCCAGGGTGAAAGATCTAAGCTCCCTTACCGAAATACCTGCGCATAAACAAGTGGTTCTGAAGCTGGAACCATCGTCTGGTATAAAGCAAGTAAGTGTAAAAATCTTTCAGGGGCAAAAGGAAGTTGTTTTGTATAATTCTGCGCCCGCCAAAGATGGTACTGTTCGTCTGAAGATTATTCCCAAACAGATGGGACTTGAAGATGGTAAAGCACAGGTACTTATAAGCTTGAGATACGGTCTAATAGGTAGGAGAACCTACAGTGTGGATGCAAACATTGATACCGTTCCACCCACCGTTAATCTGCTGAGTTACACTGAGTACGTACCTCAAGGCGGAACGGGAGCAGTAAAGGTAAAAGTGAAGGATGGGGCTTACGTATACCTTTATGTAGGGCAGGATAAGTACCCTATGTATCCGGTAGGTAATGGGGAGTTCTTTACACTATACCCTGTTAAAGTTGATCAGGATCCGTCCACACCTATTAGGGTGGTAGCTTTTGATAATGCAGGGAATATTTCCACATTAGATTTAAAAACCAGAATAGGTAAAGGTATTTTTAGAGTGGACAGGATTAAGCTCAGCGATGAGTTTATAGATAAAGTTATAATGCCCTTAATCGGAAAACATTTGCCTCCCGCTTTGGCATTTAAGGAGGTAAATGAAGTGTGGAGGAAAAAGGATGTAGAAAAGCTTATGCGTATAGGTCTGGGAAGTGAAGGAAAAAAGCTTTGGAACGGTAACTTTTTACAGCTTCCTCACAGTAAAGTTATATCCACTTTCGGAGATATAAGGTACTATTACTACAAAGGTGAGGAAATAAGCACAAGCAGACATATGGGATATGACTTTGCATCTGTTCAGGAATCTCCTGTGCCTGCGAGTAACGATGGCGTCATTGTTTTTACGGGAAAGTTGGGTATATACGGAAATGCTGTTGTCATAGATCACGGTTTAGGTCTTATGAGTCTGTATGGTCACCTTTCTCGTGTAACAGTAAAGGAAGGGCAAACTGTAAAGAAGGGTGATATTATAGGAAACACAGGTAGCACAGGTTTAGCTCTCGGTGACCACCTGCACTTTGGCATCCTTGTTCATGGTATTGAGGTAAATCCAAAAGAGTGGCTTGACGCAAAGTGGATAAAGACCAGAATAGAGAGGGTTTTTAGTACACAATGAGTATAAAGCCTATCTTGATTAAACTACTTTTACCTCTCATTGCACTTTTGGTGCGCATCTTGGGAAGAACTATAAGATGGGAAAAGAGGTACGATTTTGATCTTGACAGAGGCAAAATATACGCCATATGGCATGGAAACGCTTTAGGCATCGCGCTTTTTGGTATGGACAGAGGCATATACACCTTGGTTAGCAGATCAAGGGATGGAGATATAGCCGCGTACCTTCTTGAAAGTCTTGGATACAGAGTGATAAGAGGTTCAACGGAAGAGGGTAGAACTGAGAAAGGTGGTAGATCTGGTATCATAAAGCTCGTGAAAGTCATAAAAGGGGGTGGAAACGTAGCTATAACCGTTGATGGACCCAAAGGACCAGCCTTTAAAGTGAAAGAAGGAGTAATCTTTCTCGCCCAAAAAACCTCCGCTGTCATACTTCCAGCCTTTGCGGAGTTTAACAGATACATAAAGCTAAACTCGTGGGACAGTCTTATCATACCTCTGCCCTTTACAAAGGGTAGGGTACTTGTGGGAAAGCCTATAAAAGTGGAAAGCAAAGATAGCACGGTACAAAAGGTCATGGAACTTGAGGAGGAGCTTTTGAGGATCTCCTCCTTGGAAAAACGAGGTCAGCCAGTTTTGGAGCGAGTACAAAACTGAAACTACCTATCAAAGATGTGATGAGTATGAGGAGAAAGGTAACAGCTTGAGCCGGCTGATACAGACTCGCAAATATGAGGGAGAACTCTCCCCTTTGCAGGAAAGATAGGGATGCCCTAAGCGAAACTTTCCTATCAAAACCATACAGAAGCGAGGAGATGTACGTGGAAATAAGTTTAAAAAGTAAAGATGTGAAGATCAGAATAACTATAAAAGATGTATTTACCAAATAACTCAGATGCGCTTTGTATGTAAAGAAAAAAAAGAAAAGACCTACAGATAATTCCTTCAGAGAGGAAAGAGAGCTTTGTATGTTTTTGAAAATCTTTGAATCTTCAGGTACCAATACACCAAGAATGAAGGCAAGGAGGGCTTCAGACATATGAAATTGTATAGCTATACCGCTGAACATCATTAAAGTTCCCAGAGTGAGAAAGATGAGCATACTTTCATCAATTTTTCTGGCAAGAAACTCAAGCAATCTATTTGTAATATCCTTAAGAAAGTAAAAAAACAAAAAGATCGAGAATAAAAAAAGCATGGATTTACCAACCGAGTACACACTCAAATTACCTGAATATAAAAAGCCTGCCAAGAGAGATAAAAGAATTATACTAACGAGATCTTCAAATATGAGAATACCTATGAGAAGATCCACTTCCGGATATATAAGTCTTTTGTAATCCATAAAGAGTTTTGCGGTTATAGCGGTGCTTGAAGGGTATATCGCGCAGGAGATCACCAAGGAAAGAATAAGATCCCCCGTAAAGAGGTAGGATATGACGAATACAGGCACGAAATTTATAAAAAGATCTATAAAGCCAGCTTTTACAATACGGATCATCCCAGCAAGCCTCTCAAAGGAGTACTCAAGCCCTACAAAGAAAAAAAGGAGACTAACAGCTGAGTGTTCAAATACCAAAAGAAAATCCGAAATACTCTCTGGTACTAAGGGTCTTAGAGCAAAGCCAGAAAGCATAAAAGAAACTATGTAAGGAAACTTTAAAGCTTTCAAGCTGTAGGCTAAAAAGAACATAAAAAGCAGAATGAGACCTGCATAAGTAAGATCCGTACTGTGAGACATTACGTACTACACCTGCCACAAAGTTCTAAAAGATGCTTTATTTGTTGGCGAGTACCAACCACTATGAGAATGTCCCCCACCTCTACCTTTTCTTTATAAGGGTCTGGACTAGGTATTATTCTACCACTTCTGTCTATGGCTATCACCGATGTACCTGTGAGCTTTCTTATCTGAAGATCGGCGATGGTTTTTCCCACAAAGTTAGATCCTTGCTCCACCTTAATCCATTCAATTAGTACCTCTTTAAGTATAAGCTCCATCTTCTCAACTTTTATGGGTTGATAAAGTACGCCCGCAACTAAAAAGCCCAGCTCTTTCGCCTCTTCGTCTGTCAGCTCAAAGGAGCAAACAGGTTCTTCCTGATCCATTAGGTATATCTCCCTTTTGCCCGTATTGTAGATAATGATCACCAGATCCCTTCCCTCAGATAGCGTTACCGCATACTTTTTGCCTATACCAGGCAGGTCAGTCTCTCTTACTTTCATTCTTCCCTATTATATCCTGTATCCTTACGACCTTTTTCCTCTCCGAAAGTACTATGGATTTTATATTTTCGTCTTCACCGTATATTTTAGACATCTCCTTCTGTATGAACTCAACGAGTTTCTCTATCTGCCTTTCCATTTCCTCCATCTGCTCCTTCATACGAAGTATCACATCAACGCCTGCCAAATTAACACCGAGATCCCTGGTAAGCGTGAGTATGAACTCCAATTTCTGGAGATCTTCGTCCGTATAATGCCTCGTTTTACCTTTTGTTCTTGATGGTTTTAAAAGTCCCTCTTTTTCGTAAAGTCTAAGAGTTTGTGGATGAATGCTGTACATTTGTGCAACCACACCTATGGTATAATACCTTTTCCTCTCTTTCATGTTTCCCTCTCCTTTATTCTGCTGGGTTCAGGAAGCAGTTTGTCAAGTTCCTCAAGTATGTGTTTTATTCTTTTTCCGTTTCCGAACATTTTGTCCATAAGACCTAACTTTGGTACATCTATGTGTACACGAACGAAAAGGTCACCTTTTGAGTTCCCCCTAAGTTTTGGCATGCCCTGATCTGAAACACGAATTATATCACCTTCCTTAGTACCGGGTGGTATCTTTACCTTTATCTTATCTCCGGACAAAGTAGGAACGTCTATCTCGGTTCCAAGAACAGCCTCTGTAAATTTAACATTCACATCTACGTAAAGGTTATCGCCTTTCCTCTCAAAAATCTTGTGTGGTAGAACCTTCACTACTACGTAAAGATCGCCATAAGGACCGCCGTTTTTTCCCGCATGCCCTCTGCCTTCAAAGAGTATCTTAGAACCGTTGTCCACACCAGGTGGTATACGGACGGTAAGCTCTTCTTTTATCGGTAAGCTTCCCCTACCTTTACACTTAGAACATATATCCCTTATGATACCTTCACCTGCACAAGTCGGACATGTCTGGGATATGGTAACGAAAAACTGCCTTTGGTATATTTCTCCCCTACCTCCGCAGGTAGGGCATACCCTTTCACCCTTAGACCGATCGTATCCACTTCCCTGACATACATCGCACGCCACTTCACGAAGTAGCGGTATCTTTACAGTGGTACCTGTAAAAGCTTCTTCAAGGGTGATCTGCGCTGTGTAGTAAATGTCTTCACCCTTTATCGGTCTTTTGTAAGCTTTTCTTCTTTCCCTGGTTGCCCTCTCAAAGATATCTTCAAAGCCAAAACCTCGGAAAACTTCCTCAAGTATGTCACCTATGTTTGTGCTGAAGACTTCTTGAGCAAAACCTTCACCTCCCTGTGCAGAAAAAGCAGAATGTCCGTACTGATCGTAAAGCTTCCTCTTTTCAGGATCTGAAAGTATCTGATAGGCTTCGTTTATCTCCTTAAACTTTTCTTGAGCTTGCGGATCTTTGTTAAAGTCGGGATGATACTTTCTTGCAAGCCTCCTATAAGCCTTTTTTATATCTTCTTGTGTTGCATTTCTGGGTACACCTAAGATCTCGTAGTAATCCTTCTTTGCAGACTGTGCCATGTTTTCCTCCTTTACATCATATTTATATTAAACTTTAGTATGTTATTGTCAAGTTTTCCGGTAGTTTCGGATATACACTTTCTGATATACTATAACTACCGATGAAACACCTTATAAGCGTTTTTAACCTCACAAAAGATGAAGTAGATGAGCTTTTTAGGCTTTTTACGGAGTTTAAAGCTGGCAGACGAGAAGTGCTTGAAGGAGATGTAGCTCTCCTATTTTTGGAGAGTTCAACGAGAACAAGGCTATCTTTTGAGAAAGCTTGCAGAAACCTTTCTCTCAGGACTTATTTTGCGGGAACTAAAGAAACATCATTAGAAAAGGGGGAAACCTTTTACGATACTATAAGGACTTTGTCTTCCTTGGGCTTCAAAGCTTTAGTCTTTAGAGTGCCTTTTGTACTTTTCCCTTACAGTGCCTATCTTGACGAGGGTATATCGCTCATAAATGCTGGTGATGGTACTCACCAGCATCCTACGCAAGGACTTTTAGATCTCTACACCGCTATGGAAGTTTACGGGTCTGTGGAGGGACTTAGGGTTTTATACGTAGGTGACATAGCTCACAGCAGGGTATTCAGGTCAGGATCTTATCTCTTCAACATGTATTCTGCAAAGGTAGGTGTGTTTGGACCAAAAACCCTTATACCGGAGGATCTCAAACCTTTCGGTGTGGAAATGGTTTTTGATAATTACGAAGATGCTTTAAGTTGGGCTGATCTGGTAATATGCTTGAGACTTCAAGAGGAAAGATTTAAAGAGAGGTACGTACCGTCAAAAGAAAGTTACTTTTCACAGTTCGGACTTACATTAGAGCGTCACAATAAACTGAAGGGCTACTTCATGCACCCTGGTCCCGTCAACCTAAACGTGGATATAGACGCCAACGTAGTTTACTCTGAAAAATCCCTTATTCTAAGGCAGGTACAAAATGGGGTTTATACACGTATGGCTGTGCTATACAAAGCTTTAAAAGATGATTAGAATACTGCTGTTTAGTGTGTCGCTGATAGTCCTTTTCACTTTTTTGAATCTATATGTGAACGAAACTTATCAAAATATTCCCAGGAGCACAGAAGAAAATAAAGGTACCGCTCAGGATATAAGTATAAGGGCATATGGCAAATCCGGATTTGAATGGACGTTGAAAGGTAAAAGTCTTTCCATAGAAGGCAGGGACGTGATGCTCAATAACGCTCTTATGCAAACCGATAAGGAAAGGATAGAGGCTGATAGAGCCTTTATAAACAGAGATACGCTCAGAGGATATGTGGAAGGAAATGTAGAACTATTCGGTGAAGACTTTTACGCACGAACAGAAAGAGCCGAACTTGATCTCAAAGAAGGTAAAGTGTGGGGTGACGGATATATACTTTTGAGGGAAGGGAGTAAAGAAACGACAGGCACAGGCTTTCAAGTGCAGCTAAGACCCCTAAAGATTATAATTAAAAAAGCTAAGGTGAGAATGGGATGATAATTTTGCTGATCATGTGGCTTTTTTCAGTCTATGTTGCCTTTTCCCAACCTATACTGGGGGAAGCGGACAGTCTGACTTACGAGAAAGATAAAATCGTATATACGGGTAACGTGAAGCTAACAAAGGGTAACGGTGTGCTTACAGCCGATAAGGTGATCATATACTTGGATGAAAACAAAAAGGCAAAGAGGGCAGAAGCTGAGGGACACGTGAAGTACATAGAAGGCAGCAGAAGAGCTTTTGCGGATAAAGCTGAATACGATTTTCAAAGTGATGTGATAAAACTTTACGGAAACGCAAAGGTGGAAGATAATAAAAACTTTGTTGAAGCTGATGAGATAGTGTACTATAAGAGAGAAGACAGGGCAATAGCCTTAAGTAAGGGTAAGAGAGTGAGGACTTTTTACGTGGAGGAGAAAGGTGAGAAAGTCGGAAATAATAAATAAGCTCTCGGAGGATCACAATATATCTTTGGATGTTGCAAAAAAACTTGTTGAGGAAGTTCTTTCATGGATAGTCCAGAAGACAGCAGAAGAAGGTAGGGTGGAGATCAGAGGATTTGGTGTGTTCAAACTCAAAAGACGGAACGGACGTTTTACTAAAAATCCAAAAACGGGTATAGAGATGTACATAGAAGACAGGTATCTGATAAGTTTCAAACCTTCAAAAAAACTTCTCAAAAAGCTCAATGAAGAAATATGATATCCTCATAGTGGGTGGTGGTCCTGCAGGATCTTCGTGCGCTTACACGTTAGCAAAAGAAGGTGCGAGCGTATTGGTGGTCGATTTCAAGAGAGAGATAGGTACTCCCGTCCAGTGTGCAGAGTTTGTACCCATACAGCTCTTTAATTCCTTTCCAGAATTTTTTACCAAAGATAGCATCTCTCAAGAGGTTCAAGATATGGTTCACTTCACTCCTTGGGGGGAAGTGATTACCATGAATTCCAGGGGTTTGGTATTAAACAGAGATATCTTCGATCATCATATAGCACAACTGGCTAAAAGGTTCGGTGCAGAATATTCTCTGCGCACCATATTTTTGGGTATTCAAGAAGGCAAGATCTGGCTTGAAAGTATAGATACCAGAGAAAAGTTCTGGGTTAAAGCGGACATAATAGTGGGTGCAGACGGACCACACTCAAGAGTCGCTAAATTGACTGGTCAGCATACAAAAGAGTTTCTGACTACCGCTCAAGCTAAAATGCCACTCAAGAAAGAGCAGAAGGATCTCCTCATATTCTTCAGAGACTACATACCTGGCGGGTACGGATGGGTATTTCCTAAGGGTGGATTTGCCAATGTAGGTGTGGGTATAGATCCAGTTTATCCAATAAACGTCATGGAAAGTTTGAAGATCTTTATCAAAGAACTTTTAGACATAGGTATAGTAAAACACAGTATAGTATCAAGAACGGGAGGCTGGATACCAGCAGAGGGGCTTTTAGATGTTGTCAGGGGAAATGTGCTTTTAGTAGGTGATGCTGGAGGGTTCTGTCATCCCATAACGGGTGGAGGTATAGCCAGTGCCATACTTTCTGGATCTATGGCGGGCAAGGCGTTGATTTGTGGTAAGTTGGAAGACTATGAAGAGGAAGCACAGGAGGTGTTCGGAGCTACTCTCAACAGAGCTGCCCATAAACGCAAAAGATATATGAAAAAATGGGAAAACCTTCATAATATAATCCCAAAAACTTGGATAGCCTTTGAAGAATATTGGAAAGAGGAAAGTTAAAGAAAACTTAAGCTTAGCTTATAATTTCTATAAGCTCTTCTTATAATTTCATAAGAAAGTTGAAACTTTAGAGCTATTAATACTGATGTATTTTATTAAATCAGGAGGTTTTTTCTATGAGTAGTTTTTACGACAGAAAGACATACAGCACCTGTTATATGTGTGCCTGCAGGTGCGGTATAGAAGTATATGTGAGAAACAACAAGGTAACCTACATAAAGGGAAACGACGCTCACCCCACCAATAAAGGAGTACTTTGTGCGAAAGGTTCTTCTGGAATAATGAAAGAGTACAGTCCTGCAAGGCTGAGAAAGCCTCTTCTAAGGGTTGGACCAAGAGGCTCAGGACAGTTCAAAGAGATAGAGTGGGAAGAAGCCTTTGAAATAGCTGTCCAGTGGTTGGAAGAGGCGAGGAAGAAGGGACCTCAGAAGATTGCCTTCTTTACAGGCAGGGACCAGATGCAGGCTATAAATGGCTGGTTTTCAAGCCAGCTGGGAACCTTTAATTGGGCAGCTCACGGTGGCTTTTGCTCTGTAAATATTGCGGCGAGCGGTCTTTACTCCATAGGAGGCTCCTTCTGGGAGTTTGGTGAGGCGGACTTTGAAAACACCAAATACTTCATGCTCATAGGCGTGGCGGAGGACCACTCATCAAACCCCTTTAAGCTTGGTATTCAAGAGATGAAACGTAAGGGTGGAAAGTTTGTGGTGGTAAATCCTGTCCGCTGGGGTTATGGGGCGGTGGCGGACGAGTGGGTGCCTATAAAACCCGGGACAGATGGTGCCTTCTTCATGGGCATTATGCATGTGCTTTTCAAGTATAACCTCATAAACTGGGAATTTCTCAAAGAATACACTAATGCTCCATGGCTTGTAATTCAGGCACCGGGCACTTCAAAGGACGGACTCTTTTACAGAAACGAAGAAGGCAAGCCTATGGTCTTTGACAAAAAGTCCGGCACTTTTAAACCGGCAGACCGCATAGTGCCTGAGGACTTAGAGCCTGCATTAATAGGAGAGTTTACCACACCGGAAGGCTACAGGGTAAGACCAGCCTTTGACCTTTTTGCGGAAAGGCTGGTAAAGGACTACAGCCCTGAAAAGGTGGAAAGGATAACGGGCATATCTGCTAAGGATATAGAAAGAATAGCCAAAGAAATGGGCACCATAGCCCTTTATCATCCCATAGAGCTACCTATTGAGTGGACGGATGTATGGGGCAGAAAACATAAAAAAGTTATAGGAAGACCTGTCTCTTTCCATATGATGAGGGGTGTGGCTTCTCACAGCAATGGCTTTCAGAGTGCAAGGACTGTTTTCTTGCTCATGATGCTTTTGGGTGTGGTGGATGTGCCCGGGGGCTTTTTGAACAAGCCTCCTTATCCAAAACACATAGAGGACCTTCCAAAGCCCTACAAAATCTCAAAACCTGATGAGATAAAGTATGGAGAAGTGTATCCGGGTCCTCACCTTGGGTATCCTCAAAACCCCGATGACCTCCTTGTGGATGAGAAGGGCAATCCCATAAGGATAGACTGGGCTTACAGCTGGTGGTTTCCACTGACAGCCCACGGCTGTATCCAGAATGTTATACCTGCCGCTTACCAGCAAAATCCCTACGGTATTGAGGTTTTAATGATTTACATGGCAAACATGGCCTGGAACTCTTCCCAGAACATTCCTTACATAATAGAAGCACTTACCGCCACGGACAATGCAGGCAACTACATCATACCAAAGGTTATAACCATTGACGCCTTTTATAGCGAGCAGGTGGCATACTCAGACCTGGTGTTTCCAGATGCCACCTATCTTGAGCAGTGGTTTGCTCTGTCGCTTCTTGACAGACCGCCCTCCGCTGTAGATGGTCCAGTAGATGCTCTCAGGCATCCCATAATAGACCCGAAAGAAAACGGCTACGATGTGAAGGGATGGGGTGATGTGATGGTGGAGCTTGGCTCAAGACTTAAACTGCCCGGCTTTGTAAATCCTGATGGCTCAAGAAAGTATAAAGACTTTAAGGACTTTCTCATAAACTGGCAGGTGCGTCCTGGCGTGGGTGCCCTTGCAGGCTGGAGGGGTAAAAAGGGTGACAAGCACTTTGTGGGAGAGCCAAACCCTAACCAGCTTGAGATGTATATAAAGAACAAGGGCTTTTTCTATTACAAACTGCCAGAAAATATGAGGTATTACAGGCATGTTAATAAGGACTATCAGGAGTGGGCTGTAAGCGTAGGCTTTATGAAAAAGGTGGCTCCCATCATCTTTAACTTCTATCTTGAAACCCTCCAGACCTTCAGGCTTGCAGGACAGGGACTATGGGAAGGCAAGAACCAGCCACCCAACGACCCAATCCTAAGAGAAAGGCTAATAAAATACTTTGACCCACTGCCCTTCTGGTATCCACCCTTTGAGGAGGAAGTTTCCGGAAAGGAATATCCCCTTTATGCCTTTACTCAAAGACCTCAGTGGATGTATCACTCCTGGGACTCTCAGAACGCATGGCTCAGGCAGATTTCTTCAAGAAACTACCTGTACATGAACCCAAAAACCGCAGAAAAGCTTGGTATAAAGCACTTAGACTGGGTGTGGGTAGAATCCCGTATAGGCAAAGTCAAGTGTCAGGTCTTTTTAACAGAAACCACAGAGCCAAACTCTGTATGGACATGGAATGCCATAGGTAAGATGCAGGGAGCATGGGGGCTTAAGCCAGAAGCTGAAGAAGGACATGAAGGTTTTCTCTTGAACCATGTAATACCCCACAGCATAAAGATAGGAGGTAAGGAGATATACTACGGAGACCCGATAACAGGACACCTGGCTTGGTTTGACACTAAGGTAAAGGTATATAAGGCGGAAGACCAGACGCCAGAGACATATCCACAGTTTAGAGTAGAGCCTCTGGACTATATTAAAGAAAGATGGGTGCCTGTGCTGAGGTATAAGCCATGAAGCTTCTTGAAAGGAAATACACAGTAGAAGACTATGAAAAGCTTCCGGAGGGAAGTCCCTATCAGTTGATAGAAGGTGAGCTTGTAATAAGCCCTGCGCCCATACCCTACCACCAGATGGTCTTAGGAAATATATACAGCATACTCAGAAGGGAACTGAAAAGAAAGGGTCTTGTGCTTTTTTCTCCTGTGGATGTATACCTTGATGAGAGAAACGCCTATCAGCCAGACCTTGTGGTGCTTTTGAAGAATTCAAAGGCTAAACTTACCGCAAAGGGCATATATGGAGCTCCAGAGCTTGTGGTAGAAGTGCTATCTCCTTCCAATGCATACTATGACCTCAGGATAAAAAAAGAAGTCTATGAAAAGTATGGCGTGAAAGAATACTGGATAGCGGACCCATTAAAAAAGAGCCTTGAGATATACACAAACAGAGAAGGCAGGTTTGAGCTCCTTGTGGAAGCAAAAGAAGAAGGAAAAATACTGTCCCCGCTTCTTGGCGTTGAGCTGGAGCTTTCAGAGGTATTTGAAGGAGTAGAGCTATGAGGCTTTTGGAAAAGGAAAAGAAATACACGGTAGAGGATTATGAAAAACTGCCAGAAGGAAGTCCATATGAGCTGATAGAGGGGGAGCTTGTAATGAGCCCAAGCCCAAGTTTTGAGCATTTTAAAAATTCTAAAAGACTTTTTGTAAAACTCTATGGGCTTTTGAAGAAGGCAGGCAAGGGAGAGGTAATTTACGCACCCTTTGACCTATACCTTGATGAAGAAGATGCCTACCATCCAGACCTTATGGTAATTCTAAAAGGTTCAAAGGCTAAGATTACTTCAGAGGGTGTTTATGGATCTCCTGATGTGGTTATTGAGATACTTTCGCCTTCAAACGCCTACTACGACCTTAAAATAAAAAAGAATGTCTATGAGAAGGCTGGAGTAAGGGAATACTGGATTATTGACCCCATAGAAAAGTCTGTAGGGATATACAAAAACACACAAGAGGGCTTTAAAATGCTTTGCAGGGCAGAAGGAAAAGGCAAGGTTTTTTCAGAAGTCTTAGAGCTTGAATTGGAAATTTCTGAAGTCTTTTCGGAGGTATAAACATGCCACAGTATGCCTTGGTTATAGACTTAAACACCTGTGTTGGATGTCATGCCTGTGCTACAAACTGCAAAGAGTGGAACACGCAGGCATCTTTTGGACCCCTTTCTGACTTTGACCCCTACGGAAGGGAACCTCAAGGTGTGTGGTATAACAGGATAATGACCTATGAAGTGGGTGAGTTTCCAAATACGCAGGTCTTTCACCTTCCTAAGTCTTGTTTGCACTGTCAGGACTCTCCCTGCGTGCCTGTATGCCCCACCGGTGCCAGCTACAAAAGAGAGCAGGACGGTATAGTGCTTGTCAATTACGATGATTGCATAGGCTGTAAGCTATGCTCCTGGTCTTGTCCCTATGGCTGTAGAGAGTTTGACGAAGCTGACAAGGTTATGAAAAAATGCACCCTTTGCATAGACAGGATATACGATGAGTCTTTACCGCCAGAACACAGAAAACCTGCCTGCGTGCTAACATGCCCCGCAAAGGCTCGCTTCTTTGGAGATATAGAAGACCCCAACAGCGAGGTGTATAAGGTTATAAAGGAGCGCAACGGCTTTGTGCTATTCCCAGATATGGGCACAAACCCCGCCAACCACTATCTTCCCAGAACAGAAACCAAAATTCATTTTGATGACCACCTCTTAAAGCCAGAAAACCCTCTCTTTCTTGAGGTTATGCAAAAACACTATAAAGGAGGCTAATATGCATCCACCCCTTTCTTTAATATGGTTTTTCTTAACTGCTGGCACTTCCATAGGACTATTTACCTTTACCTACTTTATGGAGTTTTTAACCCTCTTTGGCAAACAAACCGCAATGCCAGAAAGGGCTATGCTTGTTTCTGTGGTTGTCTCTTTAATCCTCATAGGTCTTGGAGCCGTAGGTGCCAGCTTTCACTTGGGACACAAGCTAAGGGCTTGGAAGGCTATAAAGAGGTTTCACACCTCCTGGCTTTCCCGAGAAGCGGTTTTTAGCGGAGCTTATGGCTTTACACTACTTTTGTTTGGTCTTTCCTATTACCTTAAGGTTTCACCCTTTATTATTCACTTCTTTGGCATCCTCACTTTTATACTCGGTTGGCTTTCTGCCTTTTCCACCGCAATGATATACGCCTCTAACAAATTTGTGCTTGAGTGGAACACCTCTTTGACTGTTCTGTACTACCTTAACATGTATCTGATGCTTGGATCTTCTGCCTTTTTGGCTCTTACATATCACTACAGACCTGAGTTTATAAACACTTACCTTTTCCTTACCCTCCTCTTCCTCTCTTTGGGTCTTGCCTTCAGGCTTGCCTTTAACATAAGACAGTTCTACATCAAAAGACCTACCATAAACGAGGCTTTAAACCTTCCACACAACAGATCCATAAGGGTACTTGATACTGGGACTACTACCAGCAATTACTGTACGGAAGAGTTTTACTACAGAAAGGGTAAAGAAATGCTAAGTTTCGTTCTCCCGATAGCTTACATACTTACCTTCGTGTTACCTATACTGTTGGTACTTTACTCCTTGGTAACCCAAAACTACAACTACGCTTTTTACGTTCTCACATACGCAAGCTTATTAGTTGGAAGCTCTTTAGAAAGATGGTCTTTCTTTGTAGAGGGTAACCACGTACAAAACCTATTTTACGGGCTTTATCCTCAAGAGGGGTATCAACTCAGAAAAGGTTTTATGGAGAAAAAGAAAACGAAGATAAGCCTGTATTAAAATAAATTATATGAGCGATATAGAAGATCTTGCAGTAAGTATTATAAGGAATCTCGCAATTGAAGAGGGAGGGATAAAAGACGAAGAAATAGAAAGTATAATTTCGCAAGTGGTCAAACGGGTCGGAGATGTACAACCCGGCGAAAGCGAGTTTTTCCGTATAGTAGAAGAGGTGCTTTTGGAAAGTCCTTTTAAAAAGCTTGCCAAAGCCTTTATACTATACAGAAGCAACGTTGAACTCATTGATAAATACATAAACTTAGAAGACTGGGAGGTAAGAGAAAACAGTAATATGACTTACTCACTTCAAGGGCTTAACTTTTATGTAACGTCACACGCAAGTAGGGACTATTGGCTCAATAAAATATACAGTAAAGACATAAAAAAGGCACATACGGAAGGCGATTTCCACATACATCAGCTACAGGCTTTAAGTGTATATTGCGTAGGATGGGATTTGTGGGATCTCATGGCTACCGGGTTTAGAGGCGTTCCCGGTAAAACAGAAAGTAAGCCACCCAAGCACTTTAGCTCAGCGCTCGGTCAGGTAGTTAACTTTCTTTATACTTTGCAAGGTGAAGCTACTGGCGCACAAGCTTTTTCCAATTTTGATACTCTTCTTGCACCTTTCATCAGGTATGATGGACTTAGTTACAAGCAGGTAAAGCAAGCTATACAGGAGTTTGTATACAATCTTAATGTACCTACAAGAACGGGTTTTCAGGCACCTTTTACTAACCTTACCTTTGATTTAAAGGTTCCCGAGTATTACAGGCATCAAGGCGTTCTTGTAGGTGGAGAAATAAAGAACGAAACTTACGGGGAGTTTCAGGAAGAAATGGATATGTTAAACAAAGCTTTCTTTGAGGTTATGACGGAAGGAGATGCCAGAGGAAGGGTATTTACCTTTCCGATCCCTACTTACAACATTACCAAGGATTTTGACTGGGATAATCCCAATTACGAAGGTCTTTGGAAAATGAGCGGTAAGTATGGAATACCGTACTTTGCCAACTTTGTAAATTCCGAAATGAAGCCAGAGGATGTGAGAAGTATGTGTTGCAGGTTGAGACTTGAGGTAAAGAAGCTTGAGAGAAGGGGGGGAAGCTATTTTGGTGCTAATCCACTCACTGGTTCAATAGGCGTTGTTACCATAAATATGCCCAGAATAGGCTACTTGTCCAGCTCTGAAGAGGAGTTCTTTGAGAGACTATCCCATCTGATGGAACTCATCAAAGAAAGCCTTGAGAGAAAGAGAGAGATCATTGAGGATCTCACGGAGAGAGGGCTTTATCCTTACTCCAAGTTTTATCTAAGGAACGTAAAGGAGAGGTTTGGCGAGTATTGGAAAAATCATTTCTCCACCATAGGTTTGGTTGGAATGAATGAAGCTTGCCTGAACTTTCTTGGTGAACCTATATATACGGACGCAGGTAGGTCCTTCACCCTTCGCATACTTGACTTTATGAGAGAAAAGTTGCTTGAATTTCAAGAAGAGACTGGAAACAACTACAATCTTGAAGCTACACCTGCAGAGTCAACAGCCTACAGACTTGCCAAGCTAGACAAGAAAAGATTTCCCAACATAATTGTTGCCAATGAGGATAGGTATCGTGAAGGAGCGGAGCCGTTTTACACAAACTCCACTCAACTTCCCGTAAATTATACGGACGATCCCTTTATAGCCCTTGACTTACAGGATGAGTTTCAAGTCAAGTACACCGGAGGAACCGTACTTCACTTTTTTATAGGTGAGCGGATATACGATACGAAGGCACTTAAAAACTTTATAAAAAAGGTTTGCGAAAACTACAGATTACCTTACTTTACCATAACCCCAACTTTTAGCGTGTGTCCAAATCATGGTTATATATCTGGAGAAAAAGAGGTATGTCCATTGTGTGGAGCAAAAACGGAAATATATTCAAGGATAGTGGGCTACTTAAGACCTGTCCATCAGTGGAATGAAGGTAAAAGGGAAGAATTCAAGCTAAGAAGGGCTTTCAAAAAGGAGAGAATATCCTGATGCTTAGGAGTTACAAGGAACATTCAGAAAACAACAAAAGTCCTCACTGCCTTTTTAAAATAGGAGGCTTTCAGAGGTTTAGTCTAATAGACTACCCCGGTAAGATCTCGTGTATAGTGTTCACCCAAGGATGCAATTTCAGATGTCCTTACTGTTATAATATCGAACTTGTTCTTCCAGAACATTTCGGAGAAACCATACCCGAAGAAGATATCCTCCAATTTCTAAATTTAAGGATAGGAAAACTCGAAGGTGTGGTCATCACTGGTGGGGAACCAACCATACATACTGGGCTTAAAGATTTCATACTAAAAGTTAAGAAGCTTCCCTTCTCTGTAAAACTTGACACGAACGGATCTATGCCTGAGGTTATAGAAGAACTCTTGAAAGATGGACTTATTGATTATGTTGCTATGGATGTAAAAGCACCTCCCCATAAATATATGGAGGTAGTTAGGGCAAAGGTGGATATTAAGGCGATCCACAAAAGCATAAACCTCATAATGAGTTCTGGAGTAGATTACGAATTTAGAACTACCGTGGTTAAAGAACAGCTAACAAAAGAGGATATAATGAAGATAGCTGAGATCATAGAAGGAGCGAAGAGATATTACCTTCAGAAGTTCCTCCCTGATAAGACTCTTGATCCAACATTTTCTAACAAAACCACTTATTCCGACGAAGAGTTTGGAGAAATACTATCCTCAATAAGGAGTAAATTCACCGAGTGCGGCGTTAGGTAATAATTACACTCCCAAGTCTTTTGCCTGCTCTTCGGTCAGATGTCTATCCTCCTTTTCTAAGGATGAGCATCTGTCAAGTAACTCCTTGAGTCTTATGGGAGCCTCCGTCAAAGGCAGAGAGGAGTCGTATATCTCCCCCTTTACGCCACACTCCTTAAAGGCTTCAAAGAGCATCCTAAGACCCTTCTGAGCTTCCGGTCCATTTCTGCGCACTATCCATATCCAATCGGGATTCAGTTTACCCTCCTTATGGAGATCTCTTATAGCGTTCGCTACTCCTTCACCAAGTGTTACATCTATCCTCGTATTATTGGCTGTTCCACCGCATACAAGCACTCCCCTTATACCAGGCTTTGATAAGATTATTCTCGTTATCTTGTACATCTTCTCAGCGGGGGGATTCCCACCTATGTCGGTGAAGTTAGCGGGTTTGAGTCCAACCGCGTAAGTAGTCTCTATGGTAACCGTAGAACCTCCTCCACCGAAGGTCATCATAGCAATATCACCATCCACCTCTACATAAGAACCTGCCTTTCCTCTATGATCATCCCTGTCTATCAGGGATGCCTCTACCTCCCTTTCAGTTGGAGGTCTCTTCATAGCAGTTCTTACACCATATATTTTGGAAGGCGGTACTTGAGCATCATCATCTATAGTTACAACCGCATCAAGAGCGTAGACCTTCAGTTTTCCATCAACATCACATATAGCAAGGGGGTTTATCTCTAAAAGTCGCGCTTCAGCTTCCCAAAAGGCTCTGTACATGTTGGATATAACTTCCGAAAGTTCTCTGAGAACTCCCATGTACTCTTGAGGAAAGCCAAGCTCTAAAAGGTAATTTCTCACCATGTGGGGATAAAGTCCTTTTAGAGGATTTATGCTCCATGTTCTTACCTTTTCCGGAGGAACTTCCTCTATATCCATGCCACCTTCCAAACTTAAAGTAAGCACGGGAGATCTAACTTCCGTTGAGTATGTAACGGAAGCGTAAAGCTCTTTGAGAATGTTCACCTTTTGAGCCACAATTATTCCTACAGGCATTTCACCGTAAACGGGGTATCTCAATAAGGTCTCCACGGTTTCAATAGCAGTCTGAGGATCAAAGCACACCTTTACCGCACCAGCCTTTCCCCTTTTGCCTACAAGCACCTGAGACTTTACTACACACTCCCCCAAATCGTTTATAAATTGGATAAGATTGTCACTTAAACTGTTATCAAACATATACTTTGGTGTAGGGATCCCGTATTTTCTAAATATCTTATCATAGGCCTCATATTCGTAAAGGTTCATACGCTTCCTCCTAAGGGTTATATTGAATTATTATACTATGGAACTGGTCAAAAAAGCTAAAAGGATAAAACTGCTCCTTATGGATGTGGACGGTGTTTTGACAGACGGAAAGCTTTACTACACGGAAAGAGGTGAGGAGATAAAAGTTTTCAATGTAAGAGATGGTTTGGGTATAAAAATGCTACAAAAGGTAGGTATCAAAACGGGAGTCATATCCGGAAGAAATTCAAAACCACTGATAAACAGGTTAAAAGAGCTGGGGGTTGAGGAAATACATTTGGGATACAACGAAAAGCTTCCCTTACTTGAGAATATAATCAGTAGAAACAGCTTGAGCTACGAAGAGGTAGCTTTTATCGGAGATGATTACGTGGATCTGCCCGTACTGAAGAAGGTGGGTTTTCCCATTTCGGTGAATGATGCGCCGGATTTGGTAAAGAAAACCGCTCTGTATGTTACGAAGGCAAACGGTGGTAGCGGAGCTGTCCGGGAAGCTATAGAGTACCTGCTTGAGCTAAGAGGAGAGCTTGAGGGTTTGTTAAAATATTATCTTCAATGACGAACGTCCTTCTCGGTGTCTCTTCAAGTATAGCAATATACAAAGCGTGTGACCTTGTGAGATCCTTAAAGAAGAAAGGATATCAAGTTAGAGTAATAATGACACCCTTTTCCGAGAGATTTGTCAGCAGGCTTACTTTTGAGGCTCTCACTGGATACAAAGTTTACTCAGATTGGCAAGATGACCCCTTAGCCCATATAAACCTTGCAAGGTGGTGCGATGTTTTTGTTATAGCACCTTGCAGTGTAAATACTCTTTCCAAGATAGCTTTAGGTATAGGTGATAACTTGCTCACTACAACAGTTTTGGCACACAATCGTGAACTTTTGATCGCCCCGGCTGCAAATACACACATGTACCAAAATCCTCTCATAAGAGAGCATGTGCAAAAGCTAAAAGCTATGGGACATATTATCATAGAGCCAGAGGAGGGGAAGCTCGTGTGTGAAGAAGAAGGTCAGGGAAAGCTCGCCAGTGAAGACAGGATACTTGATTGGGTAGAATATGCTATAAGACCAAAACCCTTAAAGGATAAAAAGGTGCTGATCACGTGCGGTGCAACGAGGGAACACATAGACAGCGTACGCTTTATATCCAATTCGTCAAGCGGAAAGATGGGTTTTGCCCTTGCGAGTGTTTTCAGATGGTACGGTGCGCAGGTGAAAGTGGTAGCTGGATTTACAACCGCAAAAGAGCCAACAGAAATTGAAGTACTAAAGGTAGTGTCAGCTCAGGAAATGTATCAGAAGGTTATGGAACTGAAAAGGTGGGCTGATATAATTGTGATGAACGCTGCTGTATCTGACTACATGCCGGAAAATAAACAGGAAGGAAAAATGAAAAAGTCTGGAAGTATAACACTCAAGCTTGTAAGGACGCCGGATATACTTGAAGAATTAGGCAGACATAAAGATGGGAAGTTCTTAGTAGGTTTTTCCCTTGAAGAGGAAGGATACCTTCTGGAAAACAGCCGTAAGAAATTGAAGGCAAAAAACTTAGACATGATCGTTGCCAACCCTTTGGAAGTTATGGATAAAGATTTTCACACTGGATACATACTATATAAAGATGGTACAGAAGAGCAGATAGAACTCGGTGAAAAGCTTTCCTCTGCGGAGTTAATAATAAAAAGGATAATAGACACCCTCTAATTCCTTAACGTTTATAATTTTTACTTATTCCGGGGTGTGGCTCAGGTGGTAGAGCGTCGGCTTCGGGAGCCGAAGGTCAGGGGTTCAAGTCCCCTCACCCCGATTTCAAACCCTTGCCTTTCAAAGCCTTGAAAATAGCTCCTTTTAAAAGCCTTGTCAGTCAATAACTTGAATAGCCCACTATGACCCATTATGACCCACTAAATTACATCCAATCTTTAACCTTTCTTTAACACTTCTGAAGCTTGTCTATCAAGCACTTGAAGAGGGTTTAATTTAACATGTTAAAAGAAATGGCAGGAAAGCCCTGTCAGTAAAGGCTTAGGTGGGTTTTCAGGTGTTAAAAGCCTATAACCCGCCCGCAGGTGTTAAAAGACTATGCCTTAAAGCCTTGCCAGTAAAGGCTTGGAAGGGTTTTAACATGTTAAAAGGCATAAAAGCCTTGTCTTTCAATGCTTTGACTGGTTTTAACTCCCTTAATGCTTTAACCTGTGGAATGGAGTTAATACCCTACCCCTTACCCGTTAGCTCATCAAAAATATGGCTTATGGCTATCTTGAGCCGTTCCTTTCTTTCTTCCTTTGTCAAAGCCTGGTATTCTTTGAGGCTCTTGTGAAGTAGCTGGAGGGTTTGCCTTTTAACATCTTCAGGCAAACTGCTTTCCATTATCTTCTGTGTTTGGTTTGTAAATAGGTTATTGACAAAGACAGCCATGTGAAGCTCTAACTTGTGA
>JBEULM010000031.1 GCA_041287335.1 Hydrogenobacter sp. | reverse complement strand
AAGACCAAAGGACCAAGCACTATGGTAGGTCTTTCTGCCTCCTTTATCCACTTTGCAAGCACTTCAAAGGCTTCCCTGTATCCAACCACCCTTTCCCCTATAGTTGCTTCTCCAAGAAAGACTTCCTTTTGCATAGAGGTTCTTGTTCTGTCCTCTTGGGGTGTAGGCACAGCCTTTGGCTTTTTATAGTAAGAGGGTTTAAAGTCTATGAGGTATGGAGAAAAGTCAAACCTTATCTCTTGCTTTTGTACCTCTGAACTTACATCTTCCTTTACTGCAAGAGTTTTATATAGGTCTTCTTTTATAAGGTCTAACTCTACGGTAAATTCACCGTGATATGCTTTTTCCTCCTCTTCTACTCCAAGGCTATAGCAGGTGGTTCCTACAATATCAAAAAGCACACCCTTTGCACCTTCTTCGCTGGCTTTTTTGAATATCTCATACCTCTTTTCATAAAACTCATAACAGCAGTGCCCTATGTAAGTATAGCCATTTTGAGCGCACCAAAGGAGCGTGTCTCTTAAAAGCTCAAAGGAGGTGATGGTGATGGGTATCATACCTTTTTGGTAGGCAAGCCTGTAGGCATCTCCTACCGTACAACCTCCACACTCTCCGCAATCATCAAGGTGTCTATAGTCGCACCATCTTGGCTTTGCACAGTAAGGCAGTAGCATCACCTTTGCCTTCTCAACATTTTCCTTTAATCCTCCTCCTATGCTGGCTATTATGTTATTGAGTCTTTTTTTTTCAATACCAAGCTCAAGCCCTTCAGCCTTCCTGATGGGGAAAAGGATCGCATTGATAAAGTCTTCAACACTCAGGTTAAGACCTTCCCACTCTCTATTTTCAAAAAACTCCCTCACCCTATTTTCTACATCCTGCAAGGGAGTATGTTTTAGGAAGGCTTCGAGGTCATATATGAGTCTCTGTGGTCTTACGAAAAAGTCTCCATTTATGATCAACTGCTGTAAGATCTTAGCTTTGGCGTCCAGCTTGACGGAGACCCTAAAAGTACCACCTAAGCATCTGTGTATTCCAAAAAGCATCTCGCTATCTTTTGTAGAACTCTTTACATGATATACCCAGTCTTCACTTGCAAAATAGAGCTTTTTCTCTTCAAGGAGAGATAACTCCTCATTGCTGAGCTGTCCCCACTCGTAACTCATACCAAGCTCTTCAGAAAGTCCATGCAGAATAGCATCAAAGACT
The DNA here is from genome assembly GCA_041287335.1 of Hydrogenobacter sp. NCBI lineage: Bacteria > Pseudomonadati > Aquificota > Aquificia > Aquificales > Aquificaceae > Hydrogenobacter > Hydrogenobacter sp. Next base: position 3,919 of record JBEULM010000031.1, on the reverse strand, counting down.
TCCTCCTTTGAAGGCAGATAACCCAAAGATCTTTTGACCCACTCTACTCTGTCTTCCGCTGACTTTATGCCTTTGGAGGTTAGCTTTTCAACAGGTATCTGAAGGGACTTGAGCATCCTTTCTACGTTAAAATCCATAAGTATAGTACCCTGATACAGGAAGGCGTTACCCTCAAAAACACCGCCAGTTCCGGAGATTTTTCTGCCATCCACCTCTATATCGTTTCTTGGTCTGAAGCTTGCTCTTATACCAAGTCTTCTAAGACCTTTCGCTATACCGGTGCATATCTTTGCTGTTATCCCTTCAAAGCTCTCCTGATTCAAAGATCGTCTATCGGCTATCACCTCCCAGCCTATCTGGGTTTCGTCAAAGTATATGGCTCCACCTCCTGTTATCCTCCTACCTACCTGTATACCTTCTCTTTGGGTGTACTCAGTTCTAACTTCTTCTTCAACGGATTGGTGAAAACCTATAAGAACGCACTCGGGTTTGAACTGCAAAAACCTCACCGTGTTCGGAATCCTGCCTTCAGCCCTTAGGTCAAGCATGATCCTATCCAAAGCTATGTTTTCGTAATGAGGTCTCTCACCTGTATACAAAACTCTCCACATGTCAGCCTCCAGTTTTTAGATAATTTTAGGTATAGCTATCAAGTGCAACTTTGATTAAAGTCACAGTTTTAACTTTCCACCCTTTATTTCTCTCTCTATCTGTCTCCTCAGATCCCTTTCCCTGAGTTCTTGTCTTCTGTCGTATGTCTTTTTACCCTTAGCAAGGGCAATCTCCACCTTAACTCTGTTACCCTTAAAGTAAATGGACAATGGTATTAAAGTGTAGCCTTTTTCCTGTACTTTTCCCATTAAACGAAGTATCTCCCTTTTGTGAAGTAAAAGTTTCCTTTTTCTTAAGGGATCAGGTGGCTTTATGGTTGCGTACTTATACGGTGCTATGTAAAGATTATACAGCCATGCCTCACCATTTTCTATTCTCACAAAACTGTCTTTGAATGAAACGGTTTGTTTGTTCCTTAAAGCTTTGACTTCCGAACCTTCCAACACTATACCCGCCTCGTATGTTTCTATTATGTGATAGTCAGCGTTTGCGGATCTGTTCACCGCTATTATGCGCTTTTGGATCTCTTTTGACATAGGTAAATTTTAACACTCTTGAATAATTCACGTTATGTCCTCTATGGCTTTACCTTTTGCTTCTACACCTTTCAACGACCATATAAAGTAGGATATAAATCCCAGAAGCCAAAAGAGTGAAATACCCAATACGCCGTAGATGTAACTTGTTGAAGATAGACTCACGAGGATTATAGGGGATAGAGCGCCTGCGAGCCTTCCCATTATGGAAAGTAATCCTATGGCGTAGGCTCTCAGGTAAGATGGATATATCTCTGTTGCAGACACGTAAGCTATAGACGCAAAAGAAAAAGCGAAAAGTGAGTAAAAGAAGTACACAGTATAAAAGTTTTGTTTGATCAAAAAGAGCAAAGAAAGGACAAAAGAAGAAAAGCTTATAAAAGAACCTGTGAACTTACGCCCCAGCGTATCACTCATCAAAGCTACTAAAAGACCACCTATCAATCCACCTAAGCTTCCCACAAAAAGCAGATGTGGGACATCTTCGGAACTTAAGCCGAAGGCTGTAGAAAAGCTTGTTGGTATAAGTGTAATTATACCGTAATAAGTAGCCAATATGGTAACACTCATGGATGTACTAAATAGGAAGCGCCATCTGTAGAGAGCAAAGATAAGCTTTGAAGCATCAAGTATGTTTCCCTCAAAAACAGGAACTTGGCATATGTTGTTGCTATATTTTCCGCCTGCTTTTTTCTCAAGATCCTTTACTATGCGTTCAGCTTCGTGAGTTCTACCTTTTGAGAGAAGCCAACGAGGGGATTCTGGTACATATATTCTTACGGATATTGCAAGCAAAGCAAGAACGCCACCAAGCAGAAAGGCAAAGCGCCACGCGAGAGCTTCGTGCAGTGAAGAAATTACAAAGGATGCCACCAACGATGCGAGTATGCTCCCAAGATTCCAGAGAGCCGACACAGTACCGTCCACTTTTCCTCTGTGTCTTGACGGAATAAACTCGTCTATTGCCGAGTGTATAGCTGCAAACTCCCCACCTATTCCTGCACCTGCCAGAACTCTAAAGAGAAAAGCCAACTCAAAGCTGTTTACGAAACCTGTCAGAAAAGTGCCTATAGAGTATAACAGTAAGGTCAATAAAAAGAGCTTTTTTCTCCCGTATCTATCAGCTAAATAACCAAAGAGAAAAGATCCCAGTATGGCTCCGAAAAGAAAACCACTGACCATGAGGGAGCTTTGAAACTGTGTAAAGCCCAAAGATGAGGACATTGGCTTCAGTACAGCACTGACTATAACTATCTCAAAGGCATCTAACACCCAAGTTATACCCAAAGCTACAACAAACAGGGTGTGGAATTTACACCATGGCAGACTGTCAAGCCTACAAGTCAGATCGGTGCTTATAAATCTCATGCGTTAAAATATATTCTCAAATGATAGCCTACTTTGTGATGGAAGTGGGGTTGGAGGAAAATATACCCACATACAGCGGAGGTTTGGGCGCACTCATAGGTGACACCATACTTACCTTTGCTGATCTTGGTATACCTGCAGTTTGCGTCACACTCCTTTACAAGAAGGGTTACGTTTACCAGAAGATAGGGAAGGACGGCAGACAGCTGGATCTGGAAGATACGTGGAACTATTCACAAGTGCTAAAACCTCTCATCGTTGAGGTAGAAGTGCCTGTAGGTGAAAGAAATCAGAAGCTAAGATCTTGGGAGTACATAATAAAAGGTAAAAGGGACATAAGGGTGCTTTTTCTTGATGGCGATCTTGAAGGTAACGATCAAAAGGTGAGAGAAGCCTTTCAGAGGCTGTATTACAGTGATAAAGAGAGGAGACTAATACAGGAAATACTTTTAGGCATAGGTGGATACAGGATGTTGAAAACTCTTGGATACGATATAACTCTTTATCACATAAATGAAAGCCACTCAGCCTTTCTTCTCTTTGAACTATTGAAAGAGAGCAAAAGCGTTGAAGATGTTAAAAAAAAGGTTGTCTTTACCACACATACCTCTCTGCCGGTAGGTCACGATGCCTTTTCTCTTGATATGGTGAAAGGATATCTAAAGCTATATGATGGAATAAAGTGGGAGAATGAAGTTACGGATAGCAACGAACTTGATCTTTCCCTTTTGAGTGCCAAATATAGTTCCATAGTTAACGCAGTATCTCTCAGGCACAGGTTCATAACCAACAAAAGTTATGCTTTCAGAGAAGTGGATTACATCACCAACGGAGTATATCACAGGAGGTGGGTATGCGAAGAGATGAAGGATCTCTTTGACAGGTACATTCTTGGGTGGGATGATAACCCAGCTCTTCTCAAACAAGCACACGATATACCATCTATAGATCTTCTTAAGGCTCACTCGGAAGCAAAGGAGAGACTCATTACCTTCATAAACAAGAACTATGATGTAAGCTTCGTTCAAGAATGTCCTATACTGTGCGTAGCCAGAAGGGTAACCTCCTACAAAAGAAACAACCTCATACTCAGAGACATAGATAGACTGATCAAAATAGCCGAGAGGTTCGGAGGTCTCCAAATAGTTTTTGCGGGTAAGGCTCACCCTGCGGACAGTGAAGGCAAAGCCATTATAAAAGATATAAATGACAAAATAAGCTACGCAAAAAGTAAGACAAGAAGTCTCAAAATGGTTTTTATAGAAAACTACAGCATAGATCTGGCTAAGCTTCTCGTTTCGGGTTGTGATGTGTGGCTCAACAATCCAAAAAGACCTTACGAGGCGTGTGGAACGAGCGGTATGAAGGCAGGTATGAACGGGGTTTTAAACTTTTCCACCTGG